>DAMAFT010000385.1:0-4876 GCA_031995805.1 Massilia sp. | reverse complement strand
GCGCGCCAGATCGGCATCGGCTACTGCTTCATGCTGGGCGCCGTCACGTTCAGCGTGACCTACCACGCCTTCCTGCCGCCGGCGCTGCCGTGGACCGTGCTGCCGATGTTCTTCTATAACTTCGGCAGTTCGGTCATCAATCCCAGCGCCACGCTGCTGGCCCTCGACCTGTTCCCGCACATCCGCGGCACGGTCGCGTCCTGCCAGTCGTTCACGACCACGCTGATGGGCGCCATCGTCGCCGGGATGGTGGTGCCGGCGCTGGACCACTCGGTGCTGGCCATGGCCCTGGGGCAGGCGGCGTTCGCGCTGGCCTCGCTGGCGCTGTGGGGCATGTCGCGCCGCTACAGCCGCCTGAAGGCGCTGCACTGACATGCCTGCGTGCCGGACTGGGTCATGCCGTCCGGTACCGGAAATTCACCGTTTCTGAGTGCATGGGTGGCACAGGCAACCGTCGTGACGCGGAAATGCCTCACTTTTCGCAGAAAGTATTGTTCCCGGTCAGAAATGTATATATGCTAAGATGAGTTTTTAACGCTTCGAACAGCGGCCGAAACAACGCCCTGTTCTCGTGAGCGCAAGAGGACTCGTTGTGGCGGCGCCCATTCGGGAACGCCGCCATGCCAACCATAAGAACAGTGGCGGCCGTGCTTGAATCCCATCACCCATCCGACCAGGACATCCGCAATCGCCTCTTGATCGCGCGTCTGCCGGCCATGCCGCAGATCCTCGTCAAGCTGCTGGCCCACCTGCAGGCCGACGACCTCGGGATGCCGGAACTCGCCGCGCTGGTCGCCAAGGATGCCGGCATGACCGGCAAGGTCCTCACCGTCGCCAACAGCTCGGCCTACCACCGCAACGGCCGCCAGCCCAACCTCGAGCAGGCCATGGTCGCGCTGGGCACGGACATGATCAAGACGCTGGTCATCAGCGACTCCGTCTTCCAGACCTTCAACAGCTTTCCCAACTCCGGCGCCACCGACCTGCGCCGCTTCTGGAAGCAGTCGCTGGGCGCGGCCGTGCTGGCGCGCGAGCTGGCGCGCCGCCTGTCGTACGCGCAGCCCGAGGAAGCCTACCTGGCCGGCCTGCTGCATAACGTCGGCCGGCTGGCGTTGCTGGCGGCGGCCCCGAAGGAGTACGCGTTCAACTTCCTGGCGCGCGACGACGAGGCGCTGTGCGCCGTCGAGCAGCGCACGCTGCAGATCACCCACGCCGAGGCGGGCGCCTGGCTGATCGAACGCTGGCAGCTCGATTCTTTCCTGGCCGATTCGGTGCTGTACCACCACGAGCCGAGCGCGCGCCTGGAGTCGTCGCATCCGCTGGTGCGCATCGTGCGCCTGGCGCACGTGCTGTCCTGCCACGGCGACGACGCCGCCATGGTCGACGAGGCGCGCCTGCTGTGCGGCCTGGCGCCGGACGAGCCGCAGGCGCTGCTCGAGCTGGCCGCGCGCCAGGTCGAGCAGACCGCGACCCAGCTCGGCATCGACCTGGCCGGCGCCGACGAGGTCGCGGCGCTGCCGGCCGCCGTTCCCGCCGCACCGGTCGACCCGGTGCAGCAGCGCCTGTCCGAGGAGGTGCGCAACCTGGTGCTGGTGTCCGAGGTAGGCCAGGCGTTCGCGCGCCAGCAGGGCGAAAGCGGCCTGCTCGATGCGATGACGCGTTCGGCGCGCATCCTGTTCGATTTCCAGAACGCCGCCGTGCTGCTGGAAAACCCGACCGGCCAGGCGCTGGTCGGCGCGCCCACCGTCAACCTGCAGCGCCTCGGCGAGTTCGCGATCCCGCTGGCGTCCGCCGGCCGGGCGGGGGGGGCGGTGGCCGCGGCGGCGCTGGAACGGCGCCTCGCCTTCGTGCGCCGCGACGGCGCCGGCGGCCATCCGCCCGGCCTGCCGGAAGAGCAGTTGCTGCGCCTGCTGGGCTGCGAGGCGCTGGTATGCGTGCCGCTGGTCGCCGGGGCACGCTGCCTGGGCGTGCTGGTCGGCGGGGTGGGGGCCTGGCAGCTGCCGGCCTGCCAGAAGCGCGAGCGCTTCCTGCAGGCGTTCGGCGGCCAGGCCGCGAGCGCGCTGGAGACGGCGCTGTCCGAGCGCGGCCACCTGCGCCGCCAGCTGGCCGGCGTCGCCGAGGAATTCCGCGAAGCCTCGCGCCGCGTCGTCCACGAAGTGAACAACCCGCTGTCGATCATCAAGAACTACCTGGCCATCCTGGACGGCAAGCTGGAGCGCCAGGAACCGGTCGCCGGCGAGCTGTCGATCCTGAACGAGGAGATCGACCGCGTCGGCCAGCTGGTCGGCAGCCTGGCCGAGGTGCAGCCCCACCTGGACGCGCTCGGCGCCGTGCCGGTGGCGGACGTGGGCAAGGTGGTGGACGAGGTGCTGCGCTTGTTCCGCACCACGAACTTCGTCCCGCCCAACGTCGAGCTGGTGGCGAACACGGCGGACGCCGGCCGCATCGAGGGCAATCCGGACGTCCTCAAGCAGATCCTGGTCAACCTGGTCAAGAACGCCGTCGAGGCGCTGGCCGGCAGCGGCGGGCGCATCGAGATCGCCAGCCGCGGCCACGTCAACCGCGAGCGCCGGCTGTACCTGGAGCTGGTGGTGTCGGACAACGGTCCCGGCCTGTCGCGCGAGGTGCTGGCCGACCTGTTCTCGGCCGTCAAGAGCGCCAAGGACGGTCCGCACCACGGCCTCGGCCTGTCGATCGTGCACGGCCTGGTCAAGAAGCTGAACGGCCACATCGCCTGCCGCAGCGGACCGGCCGGCACCAGTTTTGAAATCCTGCTGCCGGCCCACGCCGGCGGCGGCGCCCCGGCGGCATTGCCGGCGCGCGCGCTCGGATCCGTATAAGGCAACAATGAATCCATTCTCCGCCAGCGCCGCCGGCCAGGATGCGGCGTTCCAGCCCCGGCTCCTGCTGGTCGACGACGAACCGCGCCTGCTGACCTCGCTGTACGAACTGCTGCGCGGCCACGACTACCAGCTGGTCACCGCGTCCACCGGCGCCGAAGCCCTGGCCCACCTGGGGCGGCTGCGCTTCGACCTGGTGCTGCTCGACCTGCGCCTGCCCGACATCGGCGGCCACGCCATCATGGACTTCATCAACGAGAAGGGCGTCGGCGCCGACGTCATCGTGATGAGCGGCGAGGTCGGGATCGAGGCCGCCATCGGCGCCCTCAAGCGCGGCGCCTACGACTACCTGCGCAAGCCCTACAGCCGCGAGGAACTGCTCAAGACCGTGGCCAACGCGCTGCGCCAGCGCGGCCTGGAACAGGCCAACCGGCGCATCGCGACCCAGCTCGAGAATTCCGAGAAGATGTACCGCTACCTGGTGGATTCGTCGCCGGACATCATCTACACGCTGAACCACGAGGGCCGCTTCACCTTCATCAACGACCGCGCCTACCAGCTGCTCGGCTACCAGCGCGACGAACTGCTCGGCCAGCATTATTCGGTGCTGGTGCACGAGGAAGACCTGGAGCGCGCGCGCTACGTGTTCAACGAGCGCCGCATCGACGAGCGCGCGGCGCGCAACGTCGAGCTGCGCCTGAAGTGCAATGCCGCCACCGGGACCGGCCAGGAACGCACCTTCAACAACACCCTGATGACGATCTCGCTGAACGCGATCGGCATGCACCCGCCCGACCAGGAAGTGCGCAAGCCGGAATTTTCCGGCACCTACGGCGTGGCGCGCGACATCACCGACCGCAAGCGCGCCGAGGAAGTCATCTCCTACCAGGCCTACCACGACATCCTGACCGACCTGCCGAACCGCATGCTGTTCAAGGACCGCCTCGGCCTGGCGGTGATCCAGGCCAAGCGCAGGCAGGCCGAGCTGGCGGTGATGTTCATCGACCTGGACCGCTTCAAGCTGGTCAACGACACCCTCGGCCACGTCAAGGGCGACGAGCTGCTGCAGCAGGTGGCCGCGCGCCTGAAGGAATGCCTGCGCCGCGGCGACACGCTGGCGCGCCAGGGCGGCGACGAATTCACCATCGTGCTGCCCGAGCTGCGCCACCGCGACGACGCGCGCGACGTGGCCGACAAGTTCCTCGCCTGCCTGCACGCGCCGTTCGACCTGGACGGCCACGAGGTGCACATCTCGGCCTCGATCGGCATCGCGGTCTACCCGGGCCACGGCGAATCGATCGACGAACTGCTGCGCCATGCCGACATCGCCATGTACCAGGTCAAGGGGCAGGGCAAGAACGGCCACGCCTTCTACGACCCGTCGATGCAGGAAGTGTCGCACCAGAAGATCGCGCTCGAGCAGAGCCTGCGCCGCGCGCTGGAGCACGGCGAGCTGGAGATGTACTACCAGCCCCAGGTCGACGCCGCCGAGGGCCGCATCGTCGGCGCCGAGGCGCTGATGCGCTGGAACCATCCGACCCGCGGCGTCGTCTCGCCCGGCGAGTTCCTGCCGTTCGCCGAGGAGAACGGCCTGATGATCCCGATTTCCGACTGGATGATCGGCGCCCTGTGCCGCGACATGCTGCAATGGAAGAACAGCGGCGGCGGCAACGTGCGCCTGTCGCTGAACCTGTCGCCGCAATACCTCGACCGCGGCGACTTCTTCGAGAAGATGCGCGGCGCGCTGCTGCGCCACGGGATCGCCCCGGGCCAGATCGAGGTCGAGATCACCGAGAACGTCTGCATCCGCAACCCGCAGCATGCGATCGAGCAGCTGAACCGCCTGGGCCAGCTGGGCGTGTCGGTGGCGATCGACGACTTCGGCACCGGCTACTCCTCGCTGGCCTACCTGCACCGCTTCCCGGTCCACACGATCAAGATCGACCAGTCCTTCGTCAAGGAGATCCACGACGAGCACGGGCACTATCCGGTGATCCTGGCGATCATCTCGATCGCGCGCGGCCTGGGCCTGAACC
>DAMAFT010000384.1:0-4876 GCA_031995805.1 Massilia sp. | reverse complement strand
GATGCGGTAGGCCTGGCCGCCGGTGCCGTCGATGTCCAGCGCGACGTCGGTGTCGCCGAAGTGCAGGCGCTCGACGCCGCTCAAGAGGTCGGTGCCGCCGTGCGCCGTCACGGTAAAGCCGCCGCCCGCGCTCTTCGCGATCGCGTAGTCGGCGCGCGCGCCGCCGTAGGCCGCCGTGTCGAGGCCGGCGCCGCCGCTCACCTGGCGGTAGCTGGCGTCGTCGACGATGGTCGCGGTCGCCGACGGTTTCGCCAGCGTCGCGTTGGTCGGGTTGCCCAGGGACAGCGAGAACGACTCCAGCGCCTCTGCGCGGGTATCGGCGTCGATCGTCACGCGCACGGTCTGCGTGGTCGTGCCGGGCGCGAACACCAGCTTGCCGCCGGCGCTCTCGAAATCGTTGTAGTCGGCGGTGCCGGAACGGGTGTCGTAGTACACCTCCACCATCGACGCCGACGGGGCGTTCAGGGAGACGACGAAATCGACGTAGCCATCCTTTTCGCCGACGATCGTGTCGGCCACGCTGATCAAGGGTTGTGCGACGTTCGCCTGGCCGTGCGCGCCGATGAGGGCGTGGCCGCTGCCGCGCGCCACGTCGACGACGCCGGCGGCATTGCCGGAGAGGGCGCCCAGCACCAGGCTGAACATCTCCGCCGGCTCGGCCGCGCCGCCGTGCGGCAGGGCGACGGTGACGGTCTTGACGGTTTCCCCGGCGCCGAAGGTGAGCGTGCCGCTGGCCGCCACGTAGTCGCCGCCGGCGACGGCGCTGCCGTTGGCGGTGCCGTAGGCCACGCTGAAGTTGCCGCCGACGGCCTTGTCCAGCACCACGGCGAAGGTCGCGGTATCGGCGCTGGCGTCGACGACGACGTCGCGCACCGACAGCGCGGCGTGGTGGGCGCTGTCGGCCAGCGTGTCGTTGTCGACGATGGTGGCCACGCCGGCGAAGTTGGCGATGACGGCGTTGGCGGGATTCGCGAGCGTCAGCGCGAACGTCTCCAGCCCTTCGACGACCAGGTCGTCGGGGATCGTCACGCGCACGACCTGGGTGGTGACGCCCGGCGCGAACACGACCTGGCCGCCGGTCGACTCGAAGTCGTTGCTGCCGTCGGCGGACAGCGTATAGCTGTTGTAGTAGACGCTGACCTGGCTCTGCGAGGGCGCGTCGAGCGTGACGACGAAGTCGACGTAGCCGTCCTTCTCGCCCACGAACGGGTTGTTGACGCTGATGCCCGGCTGGGCGCGCGCGGTCTGGCCGTGCGCGCCGATGGTGGCCTGGCCGATGCCGTCGGCCACCTCGACCACGCCGGCCGCGTTGCCGGAGACGGCGCCCAGCACCAGGTTGAACATTTCCGTCGGTTCGGCGGTCGCGCCGTGCGGCAGGGCGACGGTGACCGTCTTGACGGTCTCGCCGGGGCCGAACGTGAGGGTACCATTGGCCGCGACGAAGTCGCTGCCGGCGGCGGCCGTGCCGGGCGCGGTACCGTAGGCCACGCTGAAGGTGCCGCCGACGGCCTTGTCCAGCACCACGGCGAAGGTCGCGGTGTCGGCGCTGGCGTCGACGACGACGTCGCGCACCGACAGCGAAGCATGGTGGGCGCTGTCGGCCAGCGTGTCGTTGTCGACGATGGTCGCGACACCCGCGAAGTTGGCGATGACGGCGTTGGCGGGGCTCGTGAGCGTCAGCGCGAACGTCTCCAGGCCTTCCACCTTCAGGTCGTCGGCGATCGTCACGCGCACGACCTGGGTGGTGACGCCGGGCGCGAACACGAGCTGGCCGCCGGCCGTCTCGAAGTCGACGGCGCCGGCGGCCGTCAGCGAATACGTGTTGTAGTAGACGCTGACCTCGTTCTGCGAGGGCGCGTCGAGCGTGACGACGAAGTCGACGTAGCCGTCCTTCTCGCCCACGAACGGGTTGTTGACGCTGATGCCCGGCTGGGCGCGCGCGGTCTGGCCGTGCGCGCCGATGGTGGCCTGGCCGATGCCGTCGGCGACGTCCACCACGCCGGCGCCGGCGCCGGAAACGGCGCCCAGCACCAGGTTGAACATCTCCGCCGGCTCGGCCGCGGCGTCCTGCGGCAGCGCCACGGTGACCGTCTTGACGGTCTCGCCGGCGCCGAAGGACAGCGAGCCGCTGGCCGGGACGAAGTCGCTGCCGGCGGCGGCCGTGCCGGGCGCGGTATTGTAGGCGACGCTGAACGGGCTGCCGGCGGCCTTGTCCAGCACCACGGCGAAGGTGGCGGTGCCGGCGCCGGCGTCGACCACGACGTCGCGTACCGACAGGGCGGCGTGGTGCGCGCCGTCGGCCAGCACGTCGTTGTCGACGATGGTGGCGACGGCCGCCGGGTTGGCGATGACGCCGTTGGTTGGATTGGTCAGCACCAGCGCGAAGTTTTCCAGTCCCTCGACGAGGGCATCGTCCTTGATGGGGACGCGCACGGACAGCGACGTCACGCCGGGCGCGAACACCAGCTGGCCGCCCATGCTGTCGAAATCGATGCTGCCATTGGCGGTGAGCGAATAGGTGTTGTAGTAGACGCTTACCTGCTGCTGCGCCGCGGCGCTGAGGGTGACGACGAATTCGGCGTAACCGTCCTTCTCGCCGACGACGAGGTTTTTCGAGCTGATGTAGGTGGTCATGTTTTTCCCTGTTTCCCTGTTGTATGGTCGCGCCGCCGCCGGCGTCGCCCGGAACCGATGGGCCGCATGCTAAGGCATTTGCCTCGCGCAGTAAGCCTGTCATTACTTGCAGGTATTGCCGGCACGGCCGGGCTACCTGCCACCTATAACGAGGCGCGCGGGATTTTTTGAAAAGTTTTCGAGGATTTTTTTGGCGGGGCCGGCCCGGCCCTTGAAATGGGCGAGCCGTCCCCATCTGCCAGGCATCATGCGGACTTTCCTGCGCAGCCTTTTCCTCGCCCTGGCCCTGATCGCGGCCGAGGCCCTGCTGCGTCCGTGGCTGGAAAGCGCCGCCTACATGGTCCGCCTGGCCGGCTTGCCGGCGCCGGCGGCGCTGCCGGTGCCGGTGGCCGGGGTCAGGCCTGCGCAACTGGCGGACACGTGGGGCGGGGCACGCGGCGAAGGGCGCCGGCACGAGGGCATCGACATCTTCGCCCGGCGCGGCACGCCGGTGCTGTCGAGTACCGAAGGGGTGGTGCTGCGCGTCGGCACCAACCGCCTGGGCGGCCAGGTGGTGTGGGTGCTGGGTCCGGGCGGCCAGCGCCATTACTATGCGCACCTGGACCGCTACGGCGACGTGCATGCGGGCATGCGGGTGGCGCCGGGCAGCGTGGTCGGCTACGTCGGCAATACCGGCAACGCCAGGACCACGCCGCCGCACCTGCACTACGGGATCTACGCGGCGGGCGGGGCGGTCAACCCCTATCCCTTCCTGCGGCCGCGCGCGGGCGCCGGCAAGCGCCGAGCGCCGCGCGACGGACCGGGTACGGCCAGCCGTCAGGCGGCCCGGTGCGCGGCCTCCGCGGATGCGGGCGCGCCGCCGCCGTCCATGCCGCCGCCCATGCCGTCGTCATGGTGGAACGGCGCGAACCAGGTCGCCAGGAACGAGGGGATCGTCGCGACCATCACGAACACGAAGTAGCCGACGTAGCCCATCATCTCCTGCAGGTGGCCGCTGATGACGCCCGTCACCATATTGCACAGGCCCATCAGGCCGGTGCCGAAGGCGTAGTGGGTGGTCGTGTACTTGCCCGGCGCGAGCTGCTGCATCAGGTAGATCATGAAACCCACCGAGCCGAAGCCGAAGAAGAATTTTTCGATGACGACGCCGGCCGTGATGGCGAGGGTGCTGGACGGCAGCAGCAGCGCCATGGCGAGGAAGGTCGCGTTCGGGATGTTGACGGCGCAGCACAGCACGAACAGCACGCGCTTCAGTCCCCGCCTGGCCACGTACATGCCGCCCAGCAGGGAGCCGAGCAGCACGGCGGCCAGGCCGTAGGTGCCGTAGACGATGCCGAGCTGCTCGTTCGACAGCCCGAGCCCGCCCTTGGCGGCCGCGTCGACCATGAAGAACGGGCCGATCTTTTCCAGCAGGCCGATGCTGACCCGGAACAGGAAGGCGAATGCCACCATCTTCCACACGTCGCGTTTCTGGAAGAAGGTGACGAAGGAATCCCACAGGATGTCCCAGGCGCCGCGCAGGCTGGTCGGCGTATTGGCGGCGCGCGCGCCTTCCGGCATCATGCGCACGTGCCAGACCGCCATCAGCACGATGATGGCGGCGACGATGAAGAACACCACGCGCCACGCGTCCATCCATTCGGGGCCGAACACCTTCGGGTCGTGGTGGAACACATCGGTGTGCAGGCGGCCGCTCAGGTAGACGAGGAAGCCGGAGGCGACGATCGGGCCGATGTTCCACGACAGGCTCTGGACGCCGCAGTACAGCGACTGGGCGCGCGTGTCGAGCGAGGTGACGTAGACGCCGTCGCTGGCGATGTCCTGGGTGGCGCCGATGAAGGACATGGCCCAGAACAGCGGCAGCATCAGCGCCATCCAGTCGGGCAGGCCCATCGCCAGCGCGGCCGCGCCGAAGCCCAGGCCCACCAGCACCTGGGTGCACAGCACGAAGAATTTCTTGGTGCGGTACATCTCGACGACGGGCGCGAACAGCGGCTTGATCGTGTAGGCCAGGATCAGCATGCTCGAATAGGCGGCGGCGTGGCCGTTGTCCATGCCCAGGTTCTTGAACATGATGGCGGTGACGCTGGTCAGCATCGTGTAGCCGAGGGCCATCGTGAAATAGCCGGTGGGGACCCACAGCAGCGGGTGGCGCATGGACTTATTGGACATGGTGCGGTAGCAGGGTGGAGTCGAGCAGGTGCTGGTCGAGCAGGGCGGCGGCGCCGGCCAGCGCCGGATA
>DAMAFT010000383.1:0-4884 GCA_031995805.1 Massilia sp. | reverse complement strand
GTTGCCTTGCTTGACGCGGAAGCCGAGGGATTCGATGTGCTTGACTGCCTTCTGGATGGATGCGTCGGAGGTGTAGCCGCCGGGGGCGACGAGGCCGACCAGGTCGCCCTGGCGCAGGCGTGGGGGTTTGATCAGGGGTTGCATGGAATGTCTTGCGAGCGCCGGGAAGGCGGGCAGCAGCAGCGACGTGGCCAGCAGGCGGTGGAAGGTGCGGCGGTTGGTGTCGTGCATGCGATGCGGCTTCGGCGGTTTCGAATGAAAACGGCCCGCCCCCGAAGGTCATCCCCTCGACGGCGGGCCGTGCCTGTCATGCCTGATGGGCAGTCAAACGGTCAGAAGAACTTGTACTTGACGTCGAAGCTCAGCGCGCGGCCGCGCGGGTCGGCCACGCGCGGATCCCAGCCGGCGCCCACGACTTCGTCGACGTTGTGCGCAGTGAACGGCGGGTCGCGGTCGAACAGGTTCTGGATGCCGACGGTGATCGTCGTGTTCTTGAAGCCCGTGTAGGTGCCCGACAGGCCCCAGGTCGTGTAGCTCGACACGTGCGACTTGAAGCCGGCCGGCGGCGTGCTCTTGCCGGCGTCGGGCAGCTGGTCCTTGTAGCCGTCGCGGAACAGGTTGCTCAGCAGCGCGCTCCAGTCGCCGCGGCTCACGCTGAAGGTCGCGTTGTGCTTCCAGCGCAGGTAGATGTCGCGGGTGTAGAAGTTGCCGACGTATTCCACGTAGGGCTGGCCCTCGAACTCGGCGAACTGGTAGCTCTGGGTCCAGGTGCCGTCCAGGGTCGCGTTCCACTTGTAGCCGCCCGGCAGGTTGCCGCGGCCGCGCAGGCCGACGTCGGCGCCGCGCGTCTTCAGGCCCGCCGCATTGATCCAGCCGGCGTCGATGTACTCGATGACGCCGTCGGCGTCGCGGTGGATGTAATTCTGCAGGTAGGCGGCGTTGGCCAGCACGACCTGCGGGGTGCGGTTCAGGATGCGGTCCTTGACGTTGATCGCCCAGTAGTCGACCGAGACCGAGAAGTTGGCGTTCGGCTCGACGATGAAGCCCAGCGTGCCCTGCTTCGAGGTTTCCGGCTTCAGGTTCGGGTTGCCGCCGCTGAAGTAGTCGAGGCGCTCGATCGCGCAGAAGCGCGCGTCGCCCGGATGCGCTGCGCAGCCGATCGGGTCGGACACGCCGTTCGGCAGTTCCTGGCTCAGGCGGCCCGCGTACAGCTGGCCGAAGCTCGGCGCGAGGAAGCCCTTGTTGGCCGAGCCGCGCAGCATCAGCCAGCTGGTCGGCTTGTAGCTGAAGGCGATCTTCGGATTGGTGGTCGCGCCGATCAGGCTGTAGTCGTCGCGGCGGATCGCCAGCTGCAGCTCCAGGTCCTTGATGACCGGGACCGCCAGTTCGGCGTACACCGCCTTGACGTTGCGCGCCACGCGGTCCTGGTTGGCGTTGCCCGGCGCCAGCAGGATCTGGGTGGCGTCGGTGTCCTGCCTGAACTGGTAGCTCTCGCGGCGCAGGTCGGTGCCGATCGCGCCCGAGACGGCGCCGGCCGGCAGCTGGAAGATCTCGCCCGAGATCGCGCCGTTCAACTGGGTCAGCGTGGTCTTGCCGTGCTGCAGGCGGCCGTAGAACTTGGTCGCTTCCAGCGCATCCATCGCGGCCTGGGTCTGGCCCTGCTCGGGCGCGGCCCACGGGTTCACGACGCCGCTGCCCAGCACCTTGTACAGCGCCGCGGTGTTCGCGTAGCCGTCGACCAGGTCGGTCGTGGTGCGGCTGAAGCTGTGCGACAGGTCGAGGCGGTAGTCCCACTTGCTGGCGATGGTGCCTTCGGCGCCGACCAGCAGGCGCGCGGTGTCGGTCGCGTACTTCTGGGTGCGGTCGCCCAGTGGCCAGGCGCGCCATTTATAGATGATCGGCTTCGTCTTATCGTAGGTCGGGATGTACGGCGACAGGTCCTGGTAGTACTGGCCGCCCACCGGATAGGCGTTGCCGTTGGCCAGCGACGTCGAGATCTGCGCCGGGGTCAGGATCGCCAGGCTGTTGGTGTGGGCGCCCACGGCCTCGGCGTACAGGCGGTGTTCCGGCGTCAGCTGGAAGGTACCGCGCGCCACGAAGTTGGTGCGCTCGGTCGGCAGCTGCATCACGTAGTCGCCGCCGTAGTCGTACGAGCAGGAATAGGTCGAGCGCAGCGGCGACGTCACGTTGGCCCACAGGTTGCTGGCGTACTGCTGCATGCCGGCGACGCTGTCGCACTTGCCTTGCAGGCTCAGCAGGCCGGCCTGCAGGTAGGTGTTATTACTGCCCGGCATCTTGAAACCGGTGCCCAGCGCGGTGCCGGCGCCGGTCAGCTGGTTCGCCACCGGGGTGCCGGTGGTGTCCGGCGACAGGCCGCGCAGCGGCTGGTAACCGTTGGCGAAGTCGCGCTGGCTGGAATTCAGCTGCGAGTTGTTGTCGTAGCCGATCGCCGCCATCACGTTGAAGCGGTCGGTGTCCAGGTTGCCCTTGCCCGCCACCAGTTGCAGGCGGCGGGTGGCGCCGCCGCCGTGTTCGGTGAAGTTGCCGCTGGCATTCGCCTGCACGCCTTCGAAGTCGGTCTTCAGGATGAAGTTGATCACGCCGCCCACGGCGTCGGTACCGTAGATCGCCGAGGCGCCGTCCTTCAGCACCTCGACGCGCGCCACGGCCGCCAGCGGGATCGTGTTCAGGTCGACCGCCTTGCCCGACAGGCCGTAGCCGGCGATGCGGCGGCCGTTGATCAGGACCAGGGTGCCGGTCGGGCCGAGGCCGCGCAGCGAGGCGAAGGAGCCGCCGCCGCTGACGCGGTCGGCGTCGGCGCCGAACACGTTGTTACCCGAAGTCATGTTGTCGGCGCCGGTGCCGTTGGCCGAGATCAGGCGCATCATCTGCTCGGCATTGGTGATGCCCTGCTTGTCCATCTGGTCGATCGAGATGGTCTGCACCGGCAGCGCGCCTTCGAGCGCCATGCGCTTGATGCTCGAACCCGTGATCTCGACGCGCTGCATGGGGGCTTGCGATGCGGCCTGCTGCGCGACCGCCGGGGCGGAAGCGCCGATCAGGGCGATCATATAGGCTAGGGTTTTCAACTTCACGCGCTTCTCCTTCGGGGTCGACTTGGCTCAGGATGGTGTATTGATGTAATGTCTTTGCATTACGATATTTGTGTTTTCAAAGGTAAGCGCAGCGTTTTGCGCCTGCTAATGAAAATTCCGGCGCCGAGTATAACTAGACGGAATGTTTGGCTAGGGAAAATCTAGCCAAATCTATCATTTCACTCTCGTAGCGCGTTCTCTTTCCGCAACATCGACATCCAGGTACCGCCATTGCGTGAATTCCACGGGGTGGCGCTTGTAGTTTTTAAGCCACGGTTGACGGATATCCGCCGAGAGCACATGGGTCAGCGGCACCCATGGGTTGTAGGCGTGGATCAGCTGGTTCATCTCGACATACAGCTTCTGGCGCTCGGGCCCGTCGACCAGCCGGCGCGCCTGCTCGTAGCGCGCGTCGTAGGCCGGCAGCCTGAAGCGCGCATAGTTGGCGCGGCCGGCATTGCCGCCATACAGCAGCTGGTAAAAATTGTCGCCGTCGGGGAAGTCGGCGATCCAGTTACTCTCGAACATCTGCACCTTGCCGAGGCGCGACGACTTGATGATCTCCGTCTTCTTGTCCGACTTGAACACGACGCGCAGGCCGACGGCATTCAGGCATTTGCGCCACAGCTCGTCGCGCAGGCGGCCGCCGACCGTCGCCTCGCTGCTCATCACGAGCGTCAGCGGCGCCGTGCCGCCGCCCGGCTGCGGCTGGCGCCGGAAGCCGTCCGCATCGCGCTTGTCGTAGCCGTACCGGTCCAGCAAGGCGTTCGCCAGCGCCGGATCGTGGGGCACCGGGCTGCGGTAGCCGGGATCGTAGCCCAGCACGCCCGGCGGCAGCGGCGACTCGGCCTTGATCGCGAAGCCCTTCTTGAGCAGGGCGATGTCCTCGGCGCTGTCGTAGCTGAGCGAGATCGCGCGGCGCAGCGCCACCCGCTCCTTGCCGTAGCCGCCCAGCACCGGATCGTCCATGTTCATCCACATGTAGTAGGTCTGCAGCACGGGGAAGCGGTACAGCTGCATGCCGCGCCGTTCGAGCTCGGGCTTGAGCCGGCCGGCGCGGATGACCATGTCCGTCATCGATTCCGGCACCTGCTCGAGGTAGTCGTACTCCCCGTTCAGGAAGCCCAGCATGCGGCCCTGGAACTCCTCGGCGATCTTGACCTCGACACGGTCCACGCGCGGCAGGCGCTGGCCCTCCAGTGCCTTCCCGGTGGCCTGGTCGGCCGGGTCGTTGCCCGGCGTGCCGTGGAACACGGCCGTCGAGTCGGGATTCGCCAGCAGGACGATGCGGTCGCTGCGCTTCCAGTCGCCCAGCATGAACGGGCCGGTGCCGACCGGATGGTTGCCGGCCTGGCCCGGATAGGCGTCGATGACTTCGCGCGCCACCACGCCGCTGGCCGGGGTCGCCAGGTAGAACAGGAAGTTGTTGTCCGGGGCGGCGAGGCGGATGCGCAGCGTGTAGCGGTCGGGCGCCTGCAGGCCGGGGATCTCGGTGGCGTAGCTGAACTTGTCCTTGAGCGCGCCGTCGCCCAGCAGCTTGCCGTCGAACAGGAAGGACCACGGCGATTTCAGCGCCGGATCGTACAGGCGCTTGATGCTGTAGACGTAGTCGGCCGCCGTCACCTCGCGCCGCGCGCCCTTGAAGGCGGGGTCGGGCGTGAACAGGATGCCCGGGCGGATGCGGAAGGTGTAGGTCAACCCATCCGGCGACACCTCGGGCAGCCCCGTCGCCGTGTTCCCCTGCAGCTTGACCGGGCGCGCCAGGTAGTCGTAGCGCAGCAGCGGATCG
>DAMAFT010000382.1:0-4885 GCA_031995805.1 Massilia sp. | reverse complement strand
CCTCGGCGATCGTCACCAACCGCGGCGGGCGCACCTGCCACGCGGCGATCATCGCGCGCGAGCTGGGCGTGCCGGCCGTGGTCGGCTGCGGCGACGCCACCGACGTGCTGAAGGACGGCACCTTCGTCACCGTCTCGTGCGCGGAAGGCGACGAGGGCCGCATCTACGACGGCCTGCTGGAAACGGAAGTGTCGGAAGTCAGCCGCGGCGAACTGCCGCCGATCCCGACCAAGATCATGATGAACGTCGGTAACCCGCAACTGGCGTTCGACTTCCAGTCGATCCCGAACGGCGGCGTCGGCCTGGCGCGCCTGGAATTCATCATCAACAACAACATCGGCGTGCACCCGAAGGCAATCCTCGAGTACCCGAACATCGACAATGACCTCAAGAAGGCCGTCGAGTCGGTCGCCCGCGGCCACGCCTCGCCGCGCGCCTTCTACGTCGACAAGCTGGCCGAGGGCGTGGCGACCATCGCCGCCGCGTTCTGGCCGAAGCCCGTCATCGTGCGCCTGTCCGACTTCAAGTCGAACGAGTACAAGAAGTTGATCGGCGGTTCGCGCTACGAGCCGGACGAGGAAAACCCGATGCTGGGCTTCCGCGGCGCCGCCCGCTACGTCTCCGAGGACTTCGCCGAGTCGTTCGAGATGGAATGCCTGGCCATGAAGCGCGTGCGCGAGGAAATGGGCCTGACCAACGTCGAGATCATGATCCCGTTCGTGCGCACGCTGGGCCAGGCCGAGAAGGTCATCGCGCTGCTGGCCAAGTATGGCCTGAAGCGCGGCGAGAACGGGCTGCGCGTCATCATGATGTGCGAGGTGCCATCCAACGCCGTGCTGGCCGAGCAGTTCCTCGAATACTTCGACGGCTTCTCGATCGGCTCGAACGACCTGACCCAGCTGACGCTGGGCCTGGACCGCGACTCCGGCATGGAACTGCTGGCCAAGGACTTCGACGAGCGCGACCCGGCCGTGAAGGCCATGCTGTCGATGGCGATCAAGGCTTGCCAGGCCAAGGGCAAGTATGTCGGCATCTGCGGCCAGGGGCCGTCCGACAATCCGGACTTCGCCGCCTGGCTGGTGGAGCAGGGCATCGAGTCGATGTCGCTGAACCCGGATTCCGTCATCGAGACCTGGCAGAAGCTGGCGGCCAAGTAAGGGTTGGACGTCGCGCCTTCATGCGTTATGCTTGAGGCAACCCCCGCGACCTGCCGGTGGCGGGGGTTTTTATTTTCCGGGGGTACCATGAAACGCCTTGCCGCATCGATGATCCTGCTCGGCCTCGCAAGCGCCGCGCTTGCCGACGAACCCGCATTCTGCAAGTCGGTCTGCAACGCCGAACGCACGACCTGCCGCGCCGATGCGCAGTCCAGGCTGGAGAACGAATCGCTGTTGCCGACGAATACGCCGGAAAAGAATCCGTTCGCGCGCACGGCGCAGGTGCAGATGGCGTCCGGCGACGGCGGGGCGCTGGAGCGCGCGGGCGACACCCATCGCAGGATGGCGGGCGTCGGCGCGTGCGAGGAGACGTATCAGCGTTGCACGCGCGGCTGCAGCGCGCCCGCCAAGGCTGGCGCACAAGGTGCCCGCGGCTGAGGCCGCCATTTTTTTACGTTGTAGAGGATGTCATGACCGTATTCGCCATGCCCGTATTCGACGCCACCGTCATCTACGAAGGGCAGGAACTGTTCAAGGGCCGCGGCGCTGCCAGCGTCTGGGCCGAGAAGCTCGCCAGGGAAATCGAGAGCGCCGTCACCGTCGAGAAGGTTGGCACCGGCTGGGCGCTGTGCGGCCAGGTCGACGGCGTCGACTGCCGCTGGGGCATCCTGGGGCAGCGGCTCAAGCGGATGGCGTGAGGGCGGCCTTCAGGCGCTTCACCGCGGAATGCTCCGGGCCCGAATAGTCGCCGGATACCTCCAGGACGTTGCCGTCCGCATCCGTGAACACGAAGATGCCGTAGTGGTTGTCGACGTCGTCGAAGCCGACGAAGGTCACCACGTCGCCCTGGCGCAGGTCGCCCAGGTCGGCCAGGACCGTATAGGACGCGTTGGGACGCAGGTTCATCGTATCCAGTTGCCACATGGTGGAGAAGATGTAGTCGCTGATTTTTTTCATGGCGGTCTCCTGGTGTCTTGCCTGGATCGGGCGTTCAGTGATCGTATTGTGCCAGGAAGTCGTCGATTTGCCGGTCCGTTGCTGGCCGGTTTGCGCCACGGTCGACTCAGGCAAGGTCTTCATGGCAGGATCACGTCGATCTCGACCATGGCGCTGCCTTTCGCCGCGTAGCCGAGCTTGGCTGCTGCCACGTACGATAGATCGATGATCCGGTCAGAGAGGAAGGGACCACGGTCGTTCACGCGGACGATGATCGTCCGGCCATTCTCGACGTTGGTCACCCTGACATAACACGGGATGGGAAGGATCGGATGCGCAGCCGTGAGCTTCATGGCGTCGTAGAATTCGCCGCCTGCCGTCGGCAATCCCTGGTAGCGGGTGCCATACCAGCTTGCCAGGCCACGCGCATGGTAGGGCGCCAGCTTGCTCATTGGCCGGTAGCTATTTCCCATAGCAATATAGGGCTTGAGCGTGCCGGGCACAAACCGCTCTGCCCTGGGCACTGGCTCCTTGACGGCGTCGATCTGCGCCTGCGTGATGCCTTTCGGCGGACCATCGTTGAGGTAATAGCGCCCAGCTTTCGCTGGCTGGACGTTTGGTGTCGAGCAGGCGGCAAGAGACAGCGCCAGCACGCCCGCCACGCCTGGCCTGGAACAGATAAGTACAATGCTTCTCATAATTGCTTCCCACACGTTTCCGATCGCACCCGACGCTCCCCGGCCCCGTCGACGTTCCGGGTGGCTTTCCCGGCATGCATTGGCCAATACCGCAAGGCGCAAGGCTGGGTTCGTGGATCATACATGTGGAACAGCAGAACGGGAGTCGACATAGCGACAACCGGGGCTTTTTCAACGAACCGGTGCCTGCAGCCTGCGGCATCGACAAGTAGACCTCTTGGTCAAGGGACCCGGACTAACGCGATTGCATCGTGTCGACATTCAGCGTGACCGGACTCGGTGCTTTGTCGTCCCCGGCCGCGGCACGCTGCTTGTTCTTTTTGGGGAACAGGCTGCCTACTGTGTATTCGCCCTGTTCATGGGGTTCCTGGCGTGCGTTCGCGCCGTCGCCGGACGGCGTCGCGCAGCCGCACAGGAGGAGCGCGGCCATGGCTGCACTGAAGCTGAGACGTTTCATCGGGTCTTTCGAAATGGATAAAGGACCCGTCAATATAGGGCAGGCGAGGGGTGGCTTTTGTCGGCAATTTGTATCGGCCTGCGTCGGCTGGCGTCATGGGTTCCGCGCCCTCTCCAGCCGGCCGAGCACACCCTCGACGATCTCCCGCCCGTTCAACGCCCGCTGCCAACGCGCCGGAATGCCCGGTTCACCATACAGTATGCCCGCCAGTCCGCCCGCGATACACGCAGTCGTATCGGTATCGTTCCCGAGCAAGATGGCCTCGCGCACGCAACTTTCATAGTCCGACGTGGCGAGCACGCACCGTAGCGCCGACCAGAGGCTGTCGACGACGTATCCGGATCCCCTGGACGGATCCAGGCGGCCATCCAGCACGATGTACAGCTCCGCGCGTTCGCCCGGAGCGAGCGCCGCCTCCAGCGTCGCCTGCGCGTCGTCCAGCGCGTCGACCGGCCCCATGCCCTCGACCATCCGCCACGCCATCAGCGCATACAAGGCGCAGGCCAGTTGCGAGCGCAGATGAATATGGGTCGGCATGCTCTGGCGCCTGGCGCGTGCGATGACCTGTTCCGGCGTCGCGGCGTCGAACAGCGCGCAAGGCAGGGCGCGCATCAATGCGCCATTCCCGTTGCTCCAGTCGTCGGACGGGCTGCACGTGAGCGGATTGCCGTGCCGCGCATAGTTGTCGAGCGCCTGCGCCGTCTGGTTGCCGACGTCGAAGACACGGCCGTCGGGTGTCATGAACCCGTTGCGGTACCAGTCCAGCAGGCCGTCGGTGAAATGCGCGAGGTCGAGCGACGCGGACGTCGCCAGGGAATCCAGCAACACCAACGCCTGGGCGCCATCGTCGCTCCAGGTGCCGATGGGGACGGCAGCATGGGCCCGGGCAAAGCCGCCAGGCGGGGACATGTCGATCAGGTGGCGATCGGGAATGCGTTCCGGCGGCGAGAATTCGTAGGGCACGCCGAGCGCGTCGCCGACGAGCAGCCCGTATAGTCCGCCGCGAATGCGTTGCCATTGTCCGTTCATTGGAAAACCCCCTTCATGCCGACGGCTGCAACATGATCACCGCCATCCCCGCCAGGGCGATTCCCGCGCCGGCCACGTCCCAGCGCGTCAGCGCCACGCCGTCCACGAAGCGCAGCCACAGCAGCGCCACCGCGATGTACATGCCGCCGTAGGCCGCGTAGGTGCGGCCGGCCGCCGTCGGGTGCAGGGTCAGCAGCCAGGCGAACAGCGCCAGCGACAGGGCCGCGGGCAGCAGCAGCCAGGGCGACTTGCCGCCCTTGAGGACGAGCCAGGGCAGGTAGCAGCCGACGATCTCGGCGACGGCGGTGACGGCGCACAGGGCGGCGAGTGGAAGGAAGGCGGGCATGGAACAGTGCGATGGTCGAAACATGACACGATACAGGCCGTGCCTGGCATCTCGCAATAATATTTCATGCAAGAATGTCAAAGCGGGACGATGGCGGTTGACACCCCATGCCGGTCAGGTAGACTATCGATAAACAAACGATAACGCGACGCCAAAAGCCATCAATACCAACACAACATCGCCGATACCACAGCAACCCTCGTTACCCCGGCCGGGCAGCGGGGGTTTTTATCTTTTGCAATGCCAACATGGAGGAGACCAC
>DAMAFT010000381.1:0-4897 GCA_031995805.1 Massilia sp. | reverse complement strand
TTCCAGGAACATGGTCTGGCCGCGCGCGACGATTTCGGCGAACAGGCCCCAGGTCAGGATGCCGGCGCACAGGTAGATGCTGTAGGCGTAGCCGGACTGGCTGCCGGGCAGGCGGCTGTGCATGACCTCGGCGAAGATGACCGTGTAGACCACGATCATCGCAAGCGGGCTGAGCAGCGACCACAGCGCGCCCAGCATGGCGTTCATGTACTTGGTCTGGAACTCGCGCTTCACGCTGCCCAGCACGAAGCCGCGGTAGGCCCACAGGCCGCGTAGCATCAATGGCGAAATCATGGGGCGATCCTGGCTGGATGCGCCGGCTGGGGAAGCGTCGGGAATCGGGTCATGGTGGTGGCGTTGCCAAGTGAGCAGGAAATTATACTCGATGGCATTACCACACACTTGTTACAGATGTAACGGTGTAAGGCGCTTTGTCACGGCGCCGTGACATTTGGCGGACACGGCGGCGCCGCGCCCGTTCAGCTCTGCACGAGCTTCTTCAGCGCTTCCGGATCCAGGATGATCAGGCGGTGCGAATCCTTTTGCACGATGCCCTGCTGCACCAGGGTCAGCAGCGCGCGCGTGACGGTCTCGCGGCTGGTGTTGATCATGTTGGCGATGTCCTGGTGGGTCGGCAGGTTTTCCACCACGGCCGGGGCGCCCGGTTCGCTTGCCTTCTTCTGCTGCATCAGCGTCAGGAAGGCATAGATGCGCTTGGCCGTGTTGTTAATGCTGAGCAGGGCGCGGAATTCCGAGTCGCGCTGGATCTTCTGCGCCAGGTGGCGCAGCATCTGTTTGGCCACCGACGGCGAATGCGCGAACAGGTGCATCGCGGTGGGCGCCGGCAGGAAGGCGACCAGCACGTCGGACAGCGCCACGACCGAGGCCGAGCGGGTCGAATTGTTGATCAGGGCGATTTCGCCGAAGAAGTCGCCGGGCGCCAGCATGCGCAGGCCGATCGCGCGACCGTCCTCGGTGATGTCGATCACCTGCAGCTGGCCCGTGAGCAGGAACAGCAGGCCGTCGCCGCTGCCGCCCTTCTGCAGCACGATGTCGCGCTTGTGGTAAGGACGGATGCGGAATTCCGGCTTGATGCGCGTGATTTCTTCGTCGCTCAGCTCGGCGAGCAGCGGGATCTTGCGCAGGTGGATCTGGATCTGTACTTCTTCCTGGGTCCGCGCCGGCGGCGCCGCGGCGGATTCCAGGGCTTCCTGTGGGATAGACGTCATCGTTTCGTTCGGGTCGGTCGGCCATGCCGCCTCAGGCGAACACGGCATGGAGTTGGGCGCAGGCTGCGGCGAACATGATACCGGCCGCGTTGGCCCCCATGTCGCGCCAACAGAAATCGCGGTCGGGGACCAGCGTCTGCAGGCATTCGATCAGCCAGCCCAGGACGAGCAGTCCGAGCAGCCAGAGCGCCGCCTGCAGGCGGCCGTCGGCCACGCGCAGGGCCAGCAGGCTCAATATTGCGAAGCTGCCGAAATGCAGCAGCTTGTCGTTCGGCAGAGGCGGAAGCCAGCGGTTCGGCACCAGGCAACCTCCCACCACGGCGGCGGTCGCCACGCCCAGCAACACCAGGTTCCACATCGGGTTTACGTTCATCGAAAAATCGGACAGCATGATTGTAGCCGCTCGCGCTCATCCGGCGCCATGCCGGATGCCGGTGCGTGCACATTTGGTGGCGGCAATGTCACATTCCACGGCGCAACCAGGCACGCGCCAGTCGCTGCGCCGGCGCTTCCACCCAGTGCCAGCTCAGCACCGCCAGCGCCACGGTGGCGGCCATGCCCAGCGCCGTCGTGGCCAGCGGCTCCAGCGGCGGCAGCATGGCGCGCAGCAGCAGCAGCACCGGCCAGTGATAGATATAGATGCCATACGAATAATCATGGCGCTGCAGGTGGCGCAACGGCGCCGTGCGCACGCCGCCGGCGCCCGCCGCCAGCGCGGCCGTGCAGGCCAGCAGGGCGATGCCGAACCAGGTCAGCGGATGGTGGTTGAGGTCGCTCCAGCGGGTCGCGTTCATGGCCACGAAGGCGGCGGCGCACGCCACGTGCAGCGGGCCGATGCGCAGCTCCGGCGCCAGCGTGTACAGCAGCATGCCGCACAGGAACAGCGACCACATCCGCGTCTCCCACAGGTAACCGGCGGCGACCTCGGGGAACAGGTTGGCGGCCAGCAGCAGGAAGATGGCCGCGCCGCGCAGCCAGGTGCGCAGCGGCAGCACGGCGGCCAGGCCCAGCAGGGCCACCATGACGTACATCCGGCCTTCCCAGTACAGGGTCCACAGCGGACCGTTGAGCGGCTGGCCGCCGAGCACGCCGGGCAGGCTCAGTTCCTGCGGCGGGATGATGTAGCGCAGCCCGTGCAGGAAGGTGTTGCCGAATATGTAACGCCAGGTGCCGCGGTCCAGCAGGCCGTGCCAGCCGCGGTCGGAAAAGAATACGACGGCAAGCAGGGTGGTGAGCAGCAGGCAGGCGAACAGCCCCGGCACGATGCGCGCCACCCGGCGCACGGCGAAGCGCAGCAGGTGCGGGTCGCGCACCCAGCTCTGGGTGATGAAGATGCCGCTGACCAGGAAGAACACGCCGACGGCCAGGCCGCCCAGGTCGGTGTGCGGCGCCAGCACGCGGGTCAGCGGATCCTGGGCGCCCGGCCGGGCCAGGTTCAGTTGCCAGCCGTGGAATACCACCACCAGCAGCGCGCACACGAGGCGCACGAGGTTGAACCCGTTGTCGTGGGAGTCGATGGCGCCGGCCAGCGTGCGCGCGGGGGGAGGGAACAGGCGCATGGGATTCAATACTGCCATTGCCAGCTCAGCTGGAGCTGGAGGTTGTTGTACTGGAAGATCGAGATGTTCTCGCGGTTGTGCACGGCCCGTCCCTCGAGCTGCAGCACCTGGTTCTTCGCCGCCGGATAGCTCAGCGTGGCGCGCGCCGACTGCGTGACCTGGCGCCGCACGACATCGATCAGGCCGGCGGAATAGGGCAGCGAACCGTTCCACGTCTGGGCCGTGTAGGCCAGCTCGCCGGTCAGGCCCAGCGGCAGCGCATGGCGCACCAGCACGTTGCCGTACCAGCCGCGCCGGCTGCCGCCGGGGCGCTGGTCGCTGGAGCGGTCCTCCAGGCGTCCCAGGCTGGCGCTGGCATAGCGGCCTTCGCCGCGCCACGTCAGCAGGCCGCGCAGTTCGAGGGTGCTGGAATCGAAGTTTTGCAGCGTCTGGAACTCGGTGCGGGTGGCGCCGGCCAGCAGGTTGAACTGCACGCTCCGGGGCAGCGGCAGCGGCGGGCCGACGCGCGCCTGGACCTGGGCCTGGCGCTGGTAGTAATGCCCGCCCAGGCTGACGGCGCCCAGCGAGCCGGTGGTGCGCAGCGTCCAGCGGCCGAAGCGCCACGGCGTGTCGACGCCGGCGAACAGCGAGGTGCTGTCGTAGCGGTGCAGCCGGTCGTTGCGGCGCGCGAGGAACTGGGCGAAGCCGATCGTGCCGTTGGGCGTCAGCTCGCGCGTGGCGTCGCCGCCGGCCATCGTGTACTGGTCGTGGTGCGGCAGGAAGTCCGACGACAGCGCGTACTCGATCGGGCCGCTCGGCGTGTCGAGCACGTAGTTCGAGCGGCTGGCGCCCTGGTTGACGTTCTGGTCGATGCCGCGCCCGGCCGTCAGCGAGAACGTCGACAGCGGACGCCAGGCGGCGCAACCGGCCTCGCGCGTCTCGGCGATCAGGCGCAGCATGTCGGGGTTCGGCGCGAAGCGGGTCTCGATGACGGCGAACAGGCGCTCGGCCTCGTCGCCGTGGCCGAGCGCGCACTGGGTCATCGCCAGGTCGAGCCAGGCGCCGGCGTGCAGCGGTTCCTTGTCGATCAGGCGCCGCAGTTCGCTGGAGGCGTCGTTGCGGCGGCCTTCGGCGATCGATTGCAGCGCGTCCTGGTACAGGTCCTGGGGCAGCGCGGCGCCGTCCTGGCCGCAGGCGCGACCGGCCAGCAGCAGCGCCAGCAAGGCCGGGATGGCCCGGCGCACGGGTGTCCTCATGCGCGCAGTTCCTCCACCGGCGTGTACAGCATGGTGGACTTGCCCTTGCCGCGCAGGCGGCGCTCGCCCAGCGCCAGGAAGCGGTGGCGGCGCGCCCGTTCCACGGTGCCGGCGCCCACGATGACGTCGTGCTCGAAGTCGCGCGCCGTCTGTTCCAGGCGCGAGGCCGTGTTGACGCTGTCGCCCACGGCCGTGTAGATGCTGCGGAACGAGGTGCCGAAGTCGCCGGCCATCGCCGGACCGCTCTCGATGCCGATGCGCACGCGCAGGCGCGGATGGCCGAGCGCCTCGCGCGCGTCGCTCAGGCGGCGTACCCGGGCGACGATCTCGCGCGCCGCGTCCAGCGCCAGGTCGGCGTGTTCCTCGATGGGCAGCGGAGCCCCCCAGAACACCACCAGGCCGTCGCCGGTGTACTTGTCGAGGGTGCCGCGGCGTTCGATCACGGGTTCCGTCAGGCAGTCGAGGAATTCGCGCGTCAGCACGGCCGCCTGCTCCATCGACAGCGATTCGACCTGGCCGGTATAGCCTTCCATGTCGGCGATCAGCGTGGTGACGTCGAGCTGGCGCGGGGCCAGCGGATCGCGCAGGTCGCTGCGCATCAGTTCCTCGACCACGGCCGGGGCGACGTACTGGCGCAGCGTGTTCAGCAGGTGGTGCGAGCGCCGCTGCGCCAGCTGCCATTGCAGCGGCACGGCGGTCAGGAGCAGGAAGAAGTTCGCCGCCAGCGGTCCCGTGGTGGAAAACACGGGATCGTGCGGCACGGTCGCCCAGGCGGCGCCGACCCACAGCAGCGACAGGCCCAGCAGCATCCCGACGCTGGCCAGCGCCGACAGGCGCGGGAACGCGAAGAAGGCGGCCAGCGCCGCGGCGCAGG
>DAMAFT010000380.1:0-4900 GCA_031995805.1 Massilia sp. | reverse complement strand
ACGCGCCGACCGTATTGACCAGCATGGCCAGCGGCCCGCCCAGCAGGTCGATGAAGCAGTCGATGGTGCGGCCGGCATCGGCATCGCCGGCCTGCCAGGCATCGACGATCGCGCGGCTGTCGACGACGTGTCCGTGCAGGGCATGGTGCAGCCGCTCCATGCCGCGCGCGCCACCGACCGTGTCCAGGCAACCGGCCTGGCCGCAGCCGCAGGGGAAGCGCGGGATGGCTTGCGGGGGCGAGCCCGCGAATTGCGCGGCCACCGGGCCGTGGCCCCATTCGCCGGCGAAGCCGCCGGGCCCGCCGACCAGCCGTCCGCCGATGACGAGGCCGCCGCCGACGCCGGTCCCGAGGATCAGGCCGAACACGTTCGCATGGCCGCGGCCGGCGCCGGCCTGGGCTTCGGCCAGGACGAAGCTGTCGGCGTCGTTGACGATCCAGACCGGCAGCGCGAAGGCGGCGGCCAGGTCGGCGGCCAGCGTGCGGCCGTCGATACAGGGAATATTGGCGCACTTGATGCGTCCGTCCGCCGGGTCGATCACGCCGGCGATCGAGATGGCGACGCCGCGCGATGGACCGCCGGATTCGATCAGCGCCTGCATGGCGGCGGTGAAGGCGGCGACGTCGTGGGTGGGCGTGGGGACGCGTCGTATGTCGCCCAACTGGCCGGCGGCGTTGGCGATGGCGGACTTGATGGCGGTGCCGCCGATGTCGAAACAGGTGATCATTGGATAATCATAAACGGGAATGGATGTCGAACGGAATCCGGGGCGTCGTCAACAATGGGTGGTCAGCAGCAGCTACGTGATTTCGCATAATCTATATTATGTCAAATGAGATGCCGAGGCGGCCGAAGATTCCATGCGGAAGGCCGCCTTGCCCGCCTTCGCCGTATGCCAGTCTTCGATCCGGCTCGACGCGACGTTTCGTCGATATGCAAGCCGACGCAAGATCGGATGTCCGTTCCCGGTGCGCTACTCGCGGCCCATTTCCGCCGGAATCCTGCGCTCCGTCTTCCGGACAGCCGGCTGTGGCACGATCGCCTGTTCGTTCTTCCCGCACGCGGCGCGGCATCCGGCCGTCGCGATCCGTTCGAGACGGAACTTGCAGCCGGCGGTCATGCGGTTTCGACGGTCGAACGCGCATGCTCCGGCCGGGCGCGCCGCCGCGATACGCGGCAATGGGTCCATCGTTGGATCGCCACGTCCGACGGCATCATGGCGGTGTGCCAGCCAGAACCCGGCGGACTGGCATCCGTGCGCGGCCGCTTCATTGTCGCCGCGAACGGCGGGCCGCCGCGACGTCTTTTCATGCAGATGGTACCCGGTGCAAGACGGATGCAGGCGTTCCGGCGCCGGCGTATCGCATACACGGCGTCGGACGGACTGCCGATCCTGTCTACCGGTAGCCCGGCCGTGCATCCCGAGACGAGGACGATACGCTTGTGGCACGTCTCGCGTCACGTCTTGCGGCGTGCCCGTGCTTGCCGGGTGCAAGGTCAGGATGCGCTTCGATCTGATCACGGACCCGTACCGGAGAACCGGCATGGCCCGAAGGATGTATCCCGCCGCGCCGCCGCAGCACGGCCGCGTATTGGACGGTACGATTCACCTCGGTCCGAACGTCTTCGGCGCCGCGCACGGAATTCGGAGCGATGCAAGCCTGGTTCCGGTATATCATCTGTTGTCACGTCGCGCAGGCATCCCGGGACGTCGTTGCACCGGAAAGGCGGGTGCCCTTGTCCACCGGCACCCATCCCGGCACAAGAATCAAACTCGACAATACGGATAATAATGTCGAGTTTGGTAAATGAAAGGATTCGTGGACGCGTACTGCGCGAAGGCCGGCAATGACCATTTATCGTTCGTTAGTTTGTTGCATGGCCGTAGCATTCCCGCAATCGATAGGACATTTGACGACGGCCAACGCGAGCGCGTCCCAAGGGCACGTTCACCGGCAGACAGGGTCATAACCACTTCTCGCCTCCCGACACCGGGCGGTGCGGTGCGGCGCCCGAAAGGATGCCCCATGCACGACTACAGGACGATCGCGGTCCACGTCGACGGCGGTCCCGGACAGGACAGCCGCCTCGCCGTTGCCGCGCGACTGTGCGTGGCCCTGCGCGGTACGCGGCCGGTGCTGGTGGTGCCCCAGGACTACGCCGATCGCCCCTTGCCGGGAAACGTCGCGGTCGGCCGGGATGGCAGCATTCCTGCGATCCGCGCGATCGTCGCCGCCCTGCCCCTGCTGCAGCGCGCCGCCGCCGTCGAACGGGTCCTCGTGAATCCCGATACCCTGTCCGAGCTGCACGGCGAGGAATCCGGCGCGGACATCGCGCTGTACCTGGCGCGCCATGGGGTGCGGGTCGGCGTGGCGGTCGAACGCACGCGCGGCACGGCCGGCGATGCCCTGGTGGCCCGGGCCCGGGACGGCAGCGCCGCCCTGATGGTGGCCGGGGCGTACGGGCACGGCCGCTACCGCGAATGGATACTCGGCGGTGTCACGGGCGAACTGCTGGAACGCGCCGCGGTGCCGCTGCTACTGGCCCATTGACGAAGTCAGGAGGCGCGCCATGGCTTACCAGCTCCAGCAAGTCCCGGCCAGCGAGCAGCGCCGCGAAGGCAGTACCTGGCAAGGCGGACGGCATCCCCCCTGTCCCGAGGCCAGTGTCGCGCAGGCGTCGGCCGACCTCGTGCTCAATGCCCGGCTGGGGCGCCTGGCCGGCCACGTCTCGCCGGCGGCCCTGGCGACGGCCTGGCAAGACCGGGTCAGCCACCTGCTGCTGTCCCCCGACAGGCAGATCGAGCGGGCCTTGCTGGCCATCGCCAACCTGCAACGCTGGCTCCGCAGTGCGCGCTACCTGGTGGATGGGCGCCCGGTGTCGCTGACCGACCACGTGGCCCCGTGGCGCTCAGTCGACAAGATCCTGCCGCTGACGGATACCGAGGTGACGTTCCTGCTGACGTCGGGCGGGCGCAATGCCGGCGTCGTCTCGCCCCCGGGCACCCCCGTGCGCAGCTACCAGATGGCCACGCACAGCTTCGACACGCCGTATGTCGACCCGGAAAGCCGGCAACGCGACGCGCCCCAGCGCGAGAGCAGCTGGTGGCCGGCCTGGGAAGCGTGGCTGGCGCGCCGCGCCGGGCCGCTGGTGCCGGCGGCGCCCGCCTCCGGCCTTGCCGAGGCGCCCGGCAGCGATGTGCTGGCGCCATGAGCGCGGCGGACCTCGCCGAGTCCGGCCGCGCGCAGGCCGGCCTGTCGGGCGCCGAAGCGGCGCGCCGGCTGGCCGAGGACGGCCCCAACGTCCTGCCCGACCGCAGCCGCCGCGGCTGGCTCCGGATCGTCGCCGAGGCCGCTCGCGAACCGATGTTCCTGCTGCTGCTCGGCGCCGCCCTGCTCTACGTGTTGCTGGGTGACGTGCGCGAGAGTGGTTTCCTGCTGCTGATGGTGGTCCTGATGGTGGGCATGACGCTGTACCAGGAGGGCCGTACCGAGCGCGCGCTGGCGGCCTTGCGCGACCTGAGCTCCCCGTCTGCCGTCGTCGTGCGCGACGGCCGCCGGCAGCGCGTCTCCGCCGCCGCCATCGTGCGCGGCGACCTGCTGTTGCTGGCGGAGGGCGACCGGGTGCCGGCCGATGCCATGGTCCTCGCATCCAGCGGGCTGGCCGTCGACGAATCGCTGCTGACGGGAGAATCGGTAGCGGTCGGCAAGCGCGCCGGCGATGGCGCCGGCCCGCCGCAGGCGCCCGGCGGCGACGGCCAGCCCTGGGTCTATGCCGGCACCCTGGTGGTCCAGGGCGAAGGCAGCGCCCGGGTCCATGCGACCGGCGTGCGCAGCGAACTGGGAAAGATCGGCGCCGCGCTCGGCCATATCGGCGCGCCGCAGGGCCGGCTGCAGCGCGAGATCCGTACGCTCGCGCGCCGGCTCGCGCTGGTGGGGCTTGCGGTCAGCCTGGCGCTGGTACTGCTGCTCGGGCTGCGCGGGCAAGGCTGGCTGCAGGCGTTGCTGGCCGGGGTCGCGCTGTCCATGTCCGTGCTGCCCGAAGAATTTCCCGTCGTCCTTACTGTCTTTCCCGCGATCGGCGCCTGGCGCCTGGCCCGCTGCAACGTGCTGACCCGGCGCCTGGCGGCGATCGAGATCCTGGGGTCGACGTCCGTGCTGTGCGTCGACAAGACCGGCACCCTGACCGAGAACCGGATGGCGCTGCGGCGGCTGTGGCGCGCCGGGGCCGTCCATGCCATGGAAAACGGCTTGCCACCGCCCCCGTTGCGCGCCGTGCTGGACGTCGCCGTGCATGCGAGCCGCCCGGCGTCCGCCGATCCGGTCGACCATGCGCTGGTCTTGGCCGCCGCGCAGCTGGACGCCGGCCGGTCGTCCAGGCTGGTGCACGCCGCAGATGCGCCCGTGGTACGCGAATACGGCCTGACGGCCGCGCGGCCGGCCCTGGTGCGCGTGCGCCGCGAGGGCGCGCTGCTGGTCGCCGCCGCCAAGGGCGCGCCGGAGACGATCGCGGGCCTGTGCACTGCAGGGAGTGCCGGCGCCGTCCGCGAGGCGCTGGCGGCGACCGCCGCCATGGGGCGCGACGGCTTGCGGGTGCTGGCCGTGGCCGAGGCGCGCGCCCTGGCGCCGCCGTTGCCGGACGATCCGGCGCGCTTGCCCTTCCGGTTGCTGGGCCTGGTGGCATTGGCGGACCCGCTGCGCGCCGACATTCCGGATGCAGTGGCCGAATGCCGCCGCGCCGGGGTGCGCGTGCTGATGGTCACCGGCGACCATCCGGAGACCGCGACCGCCATCGGCCGCCAGGCGGGATTGGCTCCCGGCAATACCGTGACCGGCGCCGACATCGCAAGCTGGAGCGCCGCCGAGCTGGCGGCGCGGCTGGACGGCGGCGCCAGCTCGGC
>DAMAFT010000379.1:0-4902 GCA_031995805.1 Massilia sp. | reverse complement strand
CCAGTTTCTCAATTCCAGTCCGAATGAACAACCTATTGAAACATCACACCTAGGCGCGGCGGCGGTCAGGCGCCGCCCCGCTGTCATGAAGTTGCAACTTGGGAATGCTAGGCTGGTGGAATTTTTTGACCATCCCCATCGTCCAGTGCCTGCCCTCTCCCCGTTTGCGGCCCTGTCCCGCCGTATCCTGTCGCTGCTCAACCCCAATGCCCTGCTCCCGGTCACGTGCGTACTGGGCGGCATGATCGTGGCCTCGATCTGGTCGTTCCACGTCGACCGGATCGAGCAGGAGCGGACCGTCGCCCTGCAGGCCGCCAGGAAGAACAGCGAAAACATCGTCGTCATCGTCGCCACCAACCTCGAGGAAGTCCTGGGCCGTGCGGTCCTGTATGCGCGCATTGCCGAGAATGTCGGCAAGGCCGGGCCATCCGGCGCGGCGGTCCTCGATCCGCAGCAGGTCGGCGATTCGGCCTACGTGCGCGCCGCGCTCTTCGACGGCGCCGGCAAGCTCGATTACTCGTCGGCCAACCGGGACAGCGAACCGGAGCTGCAGCCGCTGCTCGACCAGTCCCGCGGCCGGCCGGACGCCGCGGCAACGATGCTGGTCGGCCACCCGTCGGCCGGCGGGAAAGGCGCCTGGCGCCTGCCGATCCTGGTCCCGCTGGCGGGCGACGGCGCGCCGCGCGCCTACTACGGCGCCATCGTCGACCTGGGCTACTTCCTCGGCAGTTACCGCAACGTCGACCTGGGTCCGGCCGGCCGCATCGACATCGACCATCGCGACGGCGCGCCGCTGGCGGTCATGCAGGGCGGCATCCTGCTGCCGCCCGCCGGCGCTTCGCGCCCGCCGGACGGCGCCCGTCCGGCCGCCATCGCCGTGCGGCTGGCCGCGCAGCGCACGCTTGCCGACATGCCGATCCGGGTATCGGTGCAACAGGATGCGGCGGTGGTGCTGGACAAGCTGGAGGCGCAACACCACGCCTACTTCGTGCGCTCGTGCGCCTATTCCCTGCTGGTCTTCGTGCTGACGATCGGCGTGTCGGCCGGACTGTGGCAGCAGCAGCGCATGCACCGGGCCGTCGCCGCCTCGGAGCAGGAAAAACGCAAGCTGATCGGCCTGCTCGAACAGGAAAAGAGCCGCGCCCTCGTGCTGGCCTCGCAGGATGCCCTGACCGGCCTCGCCAACCGCCGGATGTTCCAGGAAATGGCGACCACGGAGCTCAAGCGAGCCAGGCGCAGCAGGAACCTGTACGCCCTGCTGTTCTTCGACCTCGACCGCTTCAAGGTCATCAACGACACCCTGGGGCACGGCGTCGGCGACCTGTTGCTGAAAGGGGTGGCCGCGCGCCTGCGCGGCGCGGTGCGCGACTACGACCTGGTGGCGCGGCTGGGCGGCGACGAATTCGTGGCCCTGCTGTCGGAGATCCCGTCGGAAGACTTCGTCGCGCAGCTCGCGGGCAAGCTGGTGGCCGAGTTGTCGGCGGTGTACCCGGACCTGGAGGGGCACGCCGTGGAAACCAGTCCCAGCGTCGGGATCGCCCTGTATCCGCGCGACGGCCAGGACCTGGACGCGCTGCTGGTGCATGCCGACCAGGCGATGTACAGCGCCAAGGCCAGGGGCCGCGGCCTGTTCCGGTTCTACCACGCCTCGCTGAACGCCACCAACGCGCGGCATTCGGAACTGTCGGCCCGCTTCAAGGGCGCCATCCAGGACGGCGAATTCCGCCTGCACTTCCAGCCCAAGGTGGCGCTGGATACCTTGCGCATCGTGGGGCTGGAGGCACTGGTCCGCTGGGAGCATCCGGACCACGGCCTGATCTTCCCCGGCGATTTCATCCCCCTGGCCGAGGAGCAGGACTTCATCGTCCCGCTCGGGCGCTGGATCGTCGACGCCGTGTGTGGCCAGCTCGCGCAATGGCAGGCGGCGGGCGTGCCCGTGGTGCCGGTGGCGATCAACGTCTCGGCGCGCCAGTTGCGCGACGAGGAACTGAGCGGCGACGTCGCCGCGGCGCTGGCGCGCCACGGGATCACGCCGGGACTGGTCGAAATCGAGATCACCGAAAGCGGCCTGATCGAAGACACCCAGCTGGCCCAGCGCAACCTGGAGACACTGGCCGCCGCGGGCATCCGGATGGCGCTGGACGACTTCGGCACCGGCTTTTCCGGGCTGAGCCGCCTGAAGCAGTTCCCCATCCACGCCGTGAAGATCGACCGCTCGTTCATCCGCGACATCCGGAACGACACGAACGACGCCGTCATCGTCGCCTCGACCATCTCGCTGGCCCACAACCTGGGCCTGGTGGTCGTGGCCGAGGGCGTCGAGATCAAGGACCAGCTCGTGCACCTGAAGGCGGCGGGCTGCGACCAGGTGCAGGGATTCTTCCTGCAGCGCCCGGTGGCCGCCGCGGACATCGTGCCCGTCCTGCGCAAACAGTATTTCACGTTTCCATCGACATGACGCCGCTCTCCCGCCGCCACGCGATCGGCACGGCGCTCGTCATCCTCGCCGCGTGCTGCGCCGGCGCACCGGCCGTCGCGGCCCCGTGCGAACATCCCGGGCGGCTGGGCTTTTCCATCATCCCCCGCGGCGACGTCAAGAAGGAAATCGCCCAGCTCCAGCCCCTGCTCGCCAAGCTGCGCGCCGCGCTCGGCATCCCCGTCGAAGTCTATACGCCGCCGTCCTACGGCGCCGTCACGGAAGCGCTGCTGTCCGGCGCGGTGCACCTGGCGCGGCTGGGTCCCGCGTCGTACGTGTCGGCCCGGCGCGCGGACCCGCAGCTGACGGCCTTCGCCAGCTATGCCAACAAGGCCACCGCGTTCCAGGCGGCGGGACCGTTCTACCACTCGCTGCTGGTGGTCAGGAGCGGCAGCGGCATCATGGACACCGGATCGCTGCGCGGCAAGCGCCTGGCCCTGGTCGACCCGGACAGCACGTCCGGCGCGCTGATCCCGCAGCGGATCTTCGCCAGCCAGGTGGGCGCGCGCCTGGACGCCTACTTCGCCCGGGTCGGCTACTCGGGGAGCCACACGCAGTCGCTGAACCGGCTGCTGGCGGGACAGGTCGACGCCATCTTCGTCGGCAGCCAGAACCTGGCGGCGGACATCGCCGCCCATCCCGAGAAACTACGGCAGGTGCGCGTCGTCTGGCGTTCGGGCGCGATCCCGACGGACCCCTTCGTCTTCCGCGGACAGCTGTGCGAGGGCGTGAAGGACAGGATCCGCGGCGCCTTCCTGGGTCATGGCGTCGACCACGGCGGCGCCCGCGACGACGCCGTGCTGGACAAGCTCGACGTGCTTGGCTTCGTACCGGTAGCGGACGAGGATTACCGGATCATCCGCGCGATCCAGGCACCTGTCCCGTAGGGTGCGCGCGGCGGCGCAGGCACGCGTGCGCACCGGGCGTTTGCGTCGTGCCGGCGGTCGCGCCAGCGCCGCGTCGCAAACCGGCTATTTCTCGCGCCGCGCGAACCACGTCGCCAGCGCCGCCCCCGACAAGTTGTGCCACACGCTGAACAGCACGCTCGGCACGGCCGCAAGCGGACTGAAGTGGGCGGATGCGAGGGCGGCGCCGAGGCCGGAATTCTGCATGCCGGTTTCCATCATGACCGCCTTGCGCTTGGCCAGGTCCATGCCGAACAGCCTGGCGAACAGGTAGCCGAGCGCGAAGCCGAGCAGGTTGTGCAGCACCACGGCCGCCAGGATCAGCGGGCCGTTGGCCAGCAGCCTGGCGCGGTTCAGGGCGACGATGATGGCGATGATCGCGACGATGGCCACCGTGGACACCAGCGGCAGCGCTTTCACGCTGGCCGCGGCCTGCCGGCGGAACAGGGCCTTCACGGCCAGCCCGAGCACGATCGGCACGATCACGACCTGCAGGATGTCGATGAACAGGGATTCGGTATTGATGGCCATCCACTTGCCGGCCAATAGCGACACGAGCGCCGGCGTGGCGAGCGGCGCGACCAGCGTGGAGACCGAGGCGATCGACACGCCGAGGGCGACGTCCCCTTTCGCCAGGAAGGTCATGACGTTCGAGGCGGTCCCGCTCGGGCAGCAGCCGACCAGGATCACGCCGACCGCGATGTCGGGCGGCAGCCGCAGCCCGACGGCCAGCAGCCAGGCCAGGCCGGGCATGATCAGGTAGTGGCCGACGACGCCGATGGCGACGTCGCCGGGCCGGCGGAACACCTCGCGGAAGTCGGCGGCGGACAGCGTCAGCCCCATGCCGAACATGACGATGCCGAGCAGCGGCGCGATCCACGGCTTGTAGCCGACGAACGCCGCCGGCGCGGCATAGCCCAGCCCGGCGAACAGCAGGACCCAGAGCGGGAATGTCTTGCCGACGACGTTGCTGGCTTTTTCCACTGCATTCACTGGTCGTCCTCCCCGGCCGTGCGCGCACCGCACCGGCAGCGCGCCGCCAACGCAAAAAGGCCAGCGTGACGCTGGCCTTTTTGTCTCAATCCTGGTGGGCGGTGCAAGTTTCGAACTTGCGACCCCAGCAGTGTGAATGCTGTGCTCTACCCCTGAGCTAACCGCCCTGCTTGACTACTTTTTGCTACTTCATGCTGCTTTTTACTGCTTTGCTGCGTTTGTGTCGCTGCAATGAAGTGAATTATAGGGGAGTTCTTGCGTTCTGTCACCCCTGAATGGAATATTTTCTCCAAACACATTCTCCTTTCACACCCTTGTCGAGCGCGGCCAGCACATTGTCGTGCTCGGCGAGCTCGTCCGCGGCCGGCTGGAGCACGATGATCTCGCCCAGCGGGCCCGCTTCCAGCACCAGGCCGCCGCCCGCCGCTTCGACCTCGACGTCCATCGACAGGGAGTTCTGGCCGCGCGTCATCGCCAGGTAGACGTCGGCCAGCAGCTCCGAGTCGAGCAGCGCGCCGTGCAGCTTGC
>DAMAFT010000378.1:0-4904 GCA_031995805.1 Massilia sp. | reverse complement strand
GCCCGCCAGGCGCACCGCGGCGCCGAACGCCAGCGCCACGAACAGCAGGCTGGCCGCGTTGACCGCGACGATGAAGCGCAGCAGCGGCAGCAGCGACGGCATGCCGTAGGCGCCGATCGTGTACGCCATCGCGCCGAACGCGGCCAGCGGCGCCAGGCGCAGCAGCGCCTCGACGCCGCGCGCCAGCCAGGCGTGTACGCGCATGACGCCGCGCCGGGCGGCGCCGGCGCGGCCCAGCATCAGGCCCGCCGGCACGGCCGCCAGCAGCAGCCACAGGTTCGAGGCTTGCGGCGCCGGCAGGCGTTCGAGGAAGCCCAGCACGCCCAGCGCCGCGCGGTGCGCCGCCGGCAGCGCGGGATGCTCCAGGTCCAGCCCGCGTCCCGGCTCCAGCAGCCAGCCGGCCGCCAGGCCCGCCAGCAGCGACAGCAACGACATCGCGCCGAAGTACAGCAGCGCGCGCAACCCGAGCCGGCCCAGCGACCGCGCGCGCGCCATGTCCGCCGTGCCCAGCGCCAGCATGCAGAACACGAGCGGCATCATCAGCCAGCCGAGCAGGCGCACGAACACGTCGCTCAGGGGCTTCATCTGGACGGCCGCGCGCGGCGCGCCCAGGCCCAGCGCCAGGCCGGCGCCGACGGCCAGCACGAGCAGCAGGAAACGGCGGTGCCGCAGCGCCGCCATGGTCAGGACGAACAGCGCTGCGCCAGGCCGACCAGGTGGCGCAGCGTCGGCCGGATGCTGTCCTCGCGCCAGGCCAGCGTCAGCGGCGCGGCCAGCCGCGGCGGCGCGTCGGCGATCGCGCAGTACACCACGCTCTCGGCATGGAAGCCCTGCATCGAGGCCGGCACCGCCGACACCCCGGCGCCGGCCGCCACCAGGCTGATGTTGGTCAGCATGCGCTCGACCTCGATCGCCACGTGCGGCACGAAGCCGGCCTGCACGCAGGCTTCGACCAGGTCGGCGTACATGCCGGGCGCGCCGCTGCGCCGCACCAGGATGAAGCGCTCGTCGCGCAGCGCCGCCAGCGGCACCGCCGGGCGCCGGCCCGCCTTCGTGCGCAGCCGCGCCAGCGCAGGATGCCCGACCGGCAGCACCAGCAGCAGTTCTTCCTCGAGCAGGCTGCGGAAGACGATGCCGGGCGGCTGGCCGACCGGGCGGCGCAGGAAGGCGGCGTCCAGCTTGTCGTGCTCGATCGCCTCGGTCAGCTCGGCCGCGTTCCCCTCGCGGAACTCGAGTTCGACCTGCGGCCAGGCTTCGCGGTATACGCGCATGATGCGCGGGATCAGCGGGTGCGCCGCGGCCGAGCTGGTGAAGCCGACCGCCAGCCGGCCGTCGACGCCGTCGTTGGCGCGCGCGGCCCGCTCGACCGCGCGGTCGACGCCGTCCAGGATGGCGCGCGCTTCCTGCAGGAAGACAACGCCGCCGGCGGTCAGCGCCGCGCCCTTCGGATGGCGGCGGAACAATTCGAAGCCGAGTTCCTGCTCGAGCGCGCGGATCTGCTGGCTCAGCGGCGGCTGCTGCATGCCGAGGCGCTCGGCGGCGCGGGTGAAATGGCCTTCCTCGGCCACCACCACGAAATAACGCAGGTGCCTCAATTCCATCGTGTCAGCTCCATCGCATCTCCATATTTTTTATGTATCGGGAGGCTGTATCCAAGATATTTTACATTGAAGAGCGGTGCCGGTAGCATCCTTCGAACACAACAAGGAGACGAGATGCACCGCTTTTCGCACCATGCGGCCGGCCTGGCGCTGGCCATGCTGGCGCTGGGCGCCCACGCCCAGCACGACGCCCCCCAGAACACCAGGGACACCAGCGACAACAAGGACAGCATCGCCTGCCCGGCCGAGCTGAAGGACGTCGCGCGCTGCTGGCGCGGCACCGACGCCAACGGCGCCAACTACTGGATCGCCATACCCAATCAGTGGAACCGGATGCTGGTCGTGCACGCCCACGGCGGCCCGCGCATGTCGCACGCGACCAACGACGACAACGTGGAAGACCTGGCGCGCTTCGCCGTCGTCGTCAGGCAGGGCTTCGCCTGGGCCGGCTCGTCCTACCGCCGTCCCGGCTACGGCGTGCTGATGGCCGCCGAGGACACCGACAACCTGCGCAAGCTGTTCGTCGCGCGCTTCGGCCAGCCCGAGCGCACCATCCTGCACGGCCAGTCATGGGGCGGCAATGTGGCGGCCAAGGCGATCGAACTGTATGCCCGCCCCGCCGGCGCGGCCAAGGATGCGAAGCCGAACTACGACGGCGTGGTGCTCACCGCCGGCATGCTCGCCGGCGGCACCCTGAACTACCTGCACCGCGCCGACCTGCGCGCGGTCTACCAGTACTACTGCAACAACCATCCGCGCCCGGATGAACCGCAATACCCGCTGTGGCAGGGCCTGCCGGCCGATTCGACGATGAAACCGAAGGACCTGGAAGCGCGCGTCGAGGAATGCCTGGGCATCAAGCTTCCGGACAGCAAGCGCAGCGCGGAACAGAAACGCCGGCTGGCGAACATCCTGGGCGTGATCCCCGTGCCCGAGCGCACCCTGCAATCGCACCTGAACTGGGGCACCTTCACCTTCCGCGACCTGGTGCAGCGCATCGGCGGCGGCAACCCGTTCGACAACCGCCACGTCGCCTACACGGGATCGGACGACAACGCGGCCCTGAACCGCGGCGTACAGCGCTTCGACGCCGATCCGAAGGCGGTGGCGCGGCTGGCCGCGGAATCCGACCTGAGCGGCCGCATCGAGGTGCCGGTGCTGACGCTGCACGCGATCGACGACCCCACCGCCCTGGTCGAATACGAGGCCGAGTACCGCGCCAGGGTGGCCGGCGCCGGCCGCGACGGACTGCTGCTGCAGACCTTTACCCGCGAAGACGACCACAGCAAGCTGTCCGACGCCGAATACGCCGGCGTGTTCGACACGCTGGTGGCCTGGATCGGCAACGGCCGCAAGCCCGCCGTGGCCGATGTCGAACGGGCCTGCGCGCAAGAGGCCGGCCGCTTCTCGGGCGGCTGCCGCTTCGACGCGTCCTACCAGCCGCGCCGCCTGTTCGAACGGGTCGCGCCGCGCACGCCGGCCAAGGCCGCGCAATAAGCACGACCGGCGGACGCCACGATCCGCCGGCAAACAATACCTACAACCGGAGACAACCATGAAACACCCGCTCGCGGCGGCCGCGCTGGCCGCCCTGTCCCTGCACGCCCATGCCCAGTCCGACGAAGGCGGCGCTCCCGCGCCGCGTAGCGGCAGCGGCGGCGGCGCTTCCGCCGTGGTGATCTACGGCTCGATCGACGGCGGCCTGCGTCACGAAACCCATGTCGATCCCGATGGCAACAGCGACACCACGATGAGCTCGAACGGCACCTTCCGCTCGAACCGCCTGGGCTTTCGCGGCAGCGAAGACATCGGCGGCGGCAACCGCGTCAACTTCGCGCTGGAGATGGGCTTCAATTCCGGCACCGGCGCCCTGAACAACACCAGCAACACGATCTTCCAGCGCCAGGCCACGGTCGGCCTGTCGGGCGACTGGGGCGCGCTGGACCTGGGCCGCAACTACACGGTGGCCTACCGCACGATCCTCGCCTTCGACCCGTTCCGCTACCGCTACCCCAGCATTACCTACGTGCTGTCCTCGACCAACGGCATCCGCAAGGACAACGACGTGCAGTACACCGGCCGTTTCGGCGACTGGACCGCGCGCGCCGAGTGGGCGCTGGGCGAGGTGCCGGGCGACACCGACTTCGGCACCACCAAGGCGGTCGGCCTGAACTACGCGCACGGCGGCCTGAAGGCCGGCGCCAGCTATTCGATCGCCAAGCAGAACGCCGGCACCAGCAGCGCACCGGCCTGGCGCGACTACGACCACTACGCGATGGGCGCATCGTACGACTTCGGCGCGCTGACGCTCTCCGCCGGCCACATCAAGCAGGAACAGAAGACCCTGGCGGCGCGTTCGAATACCTCGGCCTGGGACTGGGCCGGCGGCCGCTACGAGATCACCCCGCGCTTCGACGTCACCGCCGCCTGGTACCGCAACAAGGCCTACAACACCAAGACGACGGCCGCCGCCGCCGTCGGCGACGCGCAAAAGACCATGTACATCGCCGGCGTGACCTATTCGCTGTCCAAGCGCACCACCCTGTACGCGGAAATCGACCGCACGCGCCTGGAGGGCGGTTTCGCCAGCGGCGGCACGACCAAGCTGAACCAGACGCGCCAGAGCGGCGTGGCGGCCGGCATCATGCACACCTTCTGACGCCGGCGGGGCCATCATTTTTTCTTATGGCCCCATCCGCAATCCGTATTTCCGTATACGTCAAGTTGTCTCTACACTGCGTTCATAAGCCGTCAAAGCGGCAGCACGGCCTGTTCCGGCACCGGCGCCCACCCGGCGCCCCGACCGGAACCAGGCCATCTAAAAGACCATTTTGGAGACACCATGCCTGACACCGTCCTGGGCCAGGGCGCCCCCGCGTCCCTCCCCTCCGCCCCCGCCGCCCTCGAACCCATCGTCCTGAAGGACGTCAGCCTCGACGACAAGTACACCGCCACCTCCGGCAAGATCTTCCTGTCCGGGATCCAGGCGCTGGTGCGCCTGCCCATGATGCAGCGCCTGCGCGACGAGCGCGCGGGCCTGGACACGGCCGGCTTCGTGTCGGGCTACCGCGGCTCGCCGCTGGGCGGCCTGGACGAGAACCTGTGGAAGGCCAAGGGCTACCTGGAAGCGAACCGCATCCAGTTCGTGCCGGGCGTGAACGAGGACCTGGCGGCGACGGCCGTCTGGGGCACCCAGACCGTCGACCTGATCGGCCCGGCGAAGTACGACGGCGTGTTCGCCATGTGGTACGGCAAGGGCCCGGGCGTGGACCGTTGCGGCGACGTCTTCAAGCACATGAACCA
>DAMAFT010000377.1:0-4907 GCA_031995805.1 Massilia sp. | reverse complement strand
AAAGATGACCATCACGATCGCGGTGACGCGCTGGGCCAGCCAGTCGCGCATGCCGTAGTGGGCGCCGACGACCAGGCGGCGCTGTCCGATGTTCTTGGGGGTTGCCATGATTTAAAACACTCCAAACAGTTTGAGGGCCACCAGCAGGGTCAGGGCCAGGCTGACCACCAGGACCCAGCGTGCGGTCTTCTGCGATGCGACCTTGTCCAGGGCCAGGTGGTTGTCCATGAACAGGTGGCGGATGCCGGCGCAGAAGTGGTGCAGGTAGGCCCACGACAGGCCCAGCAGGATCAGCTTGACCAGCGGATGGCCGGCGATGCCCGCGAAGTGCGCGAACGACATCTCGGAGCGGATGCTCTGCTCGAACAGGTAGAGCAGGAACGGCAGGAACAGGAACAGGCCCAGACCGCTGACGCGGTGCAGGATCGAGACGATTGCCGACGGCGGCTGCTTGTAGTACCCGCGATACGTGATGTCGCCGAAATCGACGTTACGAATCACCGGCCGGCCCTTCTTCTGGGCCTCTCTGACGGCTTCGGACATTTGGAACACCTCCCTTGCTACTTTAAGTTATCAAACCCGCTGTTTGGCCGATTTTGTGACCTGCTCCAATATCCATTGCGTGGGGGCTCCGGATCTCGGGGAGAACGCGCCGACCGGGCTACCTCGGCGCTTTCCCAAAACCAACTCATTGTAATCGCTACCTCTATTTCATGCACCAGCATAGACCTAGCGCAAAACCTCTTCATGACAATTCGTTCTGGTAATGATGCTGCGCAGTCAAGTACAAGCCGCGGCGCAATTCGACCGCCTTGTCACCATAAGTAAACGACGTCCGGTCCACGCACAGCAGCGGCGTGCCCTCGGCGACCTTCAGGTAGTGCGCGGCGCCGGCATCGGCCGCCACGGCACGGATCTTCTCGGACGCGCGGATCATGCGCGTACCGAACTCGGATTCGAACAGGCCGTACATCGGCCCCTTGTACTCGGCCAGGCGCTCGGCTGTCAGGCCCTTGAACAGCTGCCCCGGCAGCCACAGCTCTTCCAGGATCGTGGGCACGCCGCCGAAGGTCATCAGGCGCTTGATGTAGACGACGGCGTCGCCCGCCTTCAGGTCGAGCAGGCGCGCCACTTCGGCGGCCGCGCGGATGCGCTTGACCTCGAGGTAGTCGTGGCCGGGCTGCGGCGGCACGCCTTCGTCCGGCATCAGCTTCAGGAAACGGAAATGGGCGCGCGCCTCGTTGTGGCTGGCCACGAAGGTGCCCTTGCCTTGGCGCCGCACGACGAGGTTCTCGGCCGCGAGCTCGTCGATGGCCTTGCGCACCGTGCCCTGGCTGACCTTGTAGCGGCCGGCCAGCTCGACTTCGGAGGGGATCAGCTCGCCCGGCTTCCATTCTCCCGACTGCAGGCTCTGGGTGATCAAGGCCTTGATCTGCTGGTACAGCGGGGAAAAGGTCGGCGACATGCCCGCCTGGGGCGCGGCCGGCTGGGACGACGCCGCGCCGCCGACAGCATTGCCGGCGCCGCCGCCAGGCGTGCCGCTGCTGTTCGGATTGGACGGAGCTTGGTTCATAGACCGCGATTTTTTCATAAATCCCCTGCCCCGTCCAGTGTGGAGAAGGCAAGATTATGTGTCTTATATAAGACATATGATAGCAATTGACAGATAGAATTGCATAGGACTACACTCGCGGTCGATCGGGCGTGGGCGCGCCTCGCCAAGTGTCGCGTCGCACTCCGTTTCGCGGTAGGCCCTTTTGGTATGATGTCGGTTTCGCCAAACTGGCGTATCCTCGGCGTCGCCCGTTTTTATTCCCACTTTTGGAGATTCATCATGGCTAAAACCCCAATGCGCGTTGCCGTTACCGGCGCGGCCGGCCAGATCGGCTATTCCCTGCTGTTCCGCATCGCCAACGGCGACATGCTGGGCAAGGACCAGCCGGTCATCCTTCAGCTGCTCGAGATCGACAACGAGAAGGCACAGAAGGCGCTCAAGGGCGTCATGATGGAAATCGACGACTGCGCATTCCCGCTGCTCGAGGGCATGACCGCCCACTCCGACCCGATGACCGCCTTCAAGGACGCCGACGTCGCCCTGCTGGTCGGCGCCCGCCCACGCGGCCCGGGCATGGAGCGCAAGGACCTGCTGGAAGCCAACGCCCAGATCTTCACCGTGCAAGGCAAGGCCCTGGACGCCGTCGCTTCGCGCAACGTCAAAGTGCTGGTGGTCGGCAACCCGGCCAACACCAACGCCTACATCGCGATGAAATCGGCCCCGAACCTGCCGGCCAAGAACTTCACCGCCATGCTGCGCCTGGACCACAACCGCGCGCTGTCGCAAGTGGCCGCCAAGACCGGCAAGGCCGTCAAGGACATCGAGAAGATGGTCGTGTGGGGCAACCACTCGCCGACCATGTACGCCGACTACCGCTTCGCCACCGCTGGCGGCGAGTCGATCAAGGACCTGATCAACGACCAGGAATGGAACGCCAACACCTTCCTGCCGACCGTCGGCAAGCGCGGCGCCGCCATCATCGAAGCGCGCGGCCTGTCGTCGGCTGCGTCGGCCGCCAACGCCGCCATCGACCACGTGCGCGACTGGGTGCTGGGCACCAACGGCAAGTGGACCACGATGGGCGTGCCGTCGGACGGTTCGTACGGCATCCCGGAAGGCGTCGTGTTCGGCTTCCCGGTGACCACCGAGAACGGCGAGTACACCATCATCCAGGGCCTGGACATCGACCAGTTCTCGCAAGAGCGCATCAACGTCACGCTGAACGAGCTGAACGAAGAGCGTAACGGCGTGGCGCACCTGCTGGGCTAACAAGCAGCGCAGAGGGGTCAGGGTCCGGTGTTGTTTTTCAAAGGGCCCTGCCCCCGGTATTAGGGGCAGAGCCCGGTGTTCCGCCCGCTGCCCATCGACTTTTCATGACATCGACCATGCACCCTTCCGAGGTTTTATTCCAGGGCCGACGCCAGCCGCTCCTCCTCCCCGCCTGCGACCACTACGCCGGCAGCGAGAAGCTGATGCGCAAATCGATGGCCCTGCAACAAGAGCTTGGCCCGGTATTCGACATCACCTTCGATTGCGAGGACGGCGCCAGCGCCGGCAACGAGCGCGCCCATGCGGAACTCGTCGCCACCCTGCTGCAGGACGAAGGCAACCGCCACGGCCGCATCGGCGCGCGCCTGCACGACGTGGGCAGCCCGCACTTCGCCCAGGACGTCGAGATCGTCGTCGGCAGCGCGGCCAAACAACTGGCCTACGTGGTGCTGCCCAAGCCGAACGGCCTGGAAGACGTGCTGCGCGCCCAGGAAATCATCAACCGCGCGGCCGACAAGGCCGGCCGCCCCTACCTGCCGCTGCACGTGCTGGTCGAGACCCACGGCGCCCTGCACGAGGCGTTCGGCATCGCCGCGCTGGGCCAGGTCGAATGCCTGTCCTTCGGCATCATGGATTTCGTGTCGAGCCACTATGGCGCGATCCCGGCCGCGGCCATGCGCACCCCGGGCCAGTTCACGCACCCGCTGGTGGTGCGCGCCAAGCTGGAAATGGTTGCCGCATGTCATGCGTATGACAAGGTTGCCTCGCATAATGTGACGACCGATATCAAGGACAGCGCGGTCGTGGCCAACGACGCCACCCGCGCCGCCGGCGAGTTCGGTTTCACGCGCATGTGGAGCATCCATCCCGACCAGATCAAGCCGATCGTCAAGGCGTTCACCCCGCGCATGTCGGAAGTGAACGAGGCGACCAACATCCTGGTCGAGGCGATGGCGGCGGACTGGGGGCCGATCGCCCAGCATGGCCGCTTGCACGACCGCGCCAGCTACCGATATTATTGGACGGTGTTGCAGCGCGCGAAACTGGCCGGCCTGGCGCTGCCCGATGCCGCGGCGGCACTCGTCAATCAACCGGAATCCATCTGATGGCCATCACCCTCCAGCAACTCGCCGCCGCCTGCGCCGTTGCGCTCGCCGCCGCCGCATCCGCGCCGGCCTCCGCCGCCACCGACAAAGAAGCCCACCCGAAAGCCGCCAAGGTCCTGAAGGACAAGGAAAAGGCGCACGCCAAGACCGCCAAGACCAGGAAGAAAAAGGAAGAGCCGGCGCCCGTCGTCGCCGAGGAGCCGGAACCGGACATCACCGACACCACGGTGGCCGAATATTCGTGCGAGCTGAACAACAAGGTCACGATCTACACGAACGACAAGGACGCGGGCCACATCGCGCTGCGCTGGAAGAACCGCCTGCACCGCCTCGACCGCGTCGGCACCACCACCGGCGCGCTGCGCTTCGAGAATCCGAAGTTCGGCCTGATCTGGATCGGCATCCCGTCGAAGGGCATCCTGCTCGATTCGAAGCTGAACCGCCAGCTGGCCAACGAATGCAAGAAACCGGAATTGCCGGCCGCGCAGATGGCGGCCGCCCCGACCGAAAAGAAAGAAGGCTGATGGCGGCCCGCCGCCATCGCTGAAGAGTTGTCGCAACAACAAAATCCCCACTGAAGGAGAAGGTTTTCCATGTCTCACAATACTCTTAATACTCTCAAGGAGTATTGTGAGACATGGAAAACCTTCTCCTTCAGTGGGGATTTTCCATGTCTCACAATACTCTTAATACTCTCAAGGAGTTCCCGCTCCTCGACGGCCAGACCGGCCAGTTCTACTCGCTGCCGGCGCTGGCCGAGTCGCTGGGCGTGAACCTGTCGCGCCTGCCGGTGTCGATCCGCATCGTCCTGGAATCCGTGCTGCGCAACTGCGACGGCAAGAAAGTTACCGAAGAACACGTCAAGCAACTGGCGAACTGGGGCCCGACCGCCCAGCGTACCGACGAAATCCCGTTCGTCGTCGCCCGCGTCGTGCTGCAGGACTTCACCGGCGTGCCGCTGCTGGCCGACCTGGCCG
>DAMAFT010000376.1:0-4908 GCA_031995805.1 Massilia sp. | reverse complement strand
AAATGCTGAAGAACCCTTCCTTCTTGACCGAATACATGACCGGCAGCTGGCGCCCCTTCATGGGGTCGCGCTCGTTCGACAGCAGCTGGCAGACCATGTCCACCATCGGGTACTCGCGCGCCATCAGCAGGCTCTGCTGGCGGTAGGTCGGGAAGCACATGTCGCCGTCGCGCAGGGCCAGCGCATGGGCGGTGCCGATGGCTTCCTCGCCCAGGCAGGTCATGTAGAACGACAGCTTCTTCTGGCGCTGGGCGATGACCATGCGCGCGTCGAAGATGCGCGTCTTCATCATGGTGCGCAGGCCGAAGCGCAGGCGTTCGCGGTCGAGGTGCGGGTCCCACGGGCCGACGGCGTTGCCGTCGTCGTCCAGCACGCGCACCAGGCCGGTGGCCTGCGCGGCCGTGTCCTGGTAGCGCACGTCGATGGGCGGGCGCGGGACGGCGCCCGCGGGGCTGATCTCCAAATACGAAAAGTCGGTCTTGCAACCCGGGCGGCCGGTAGGCTCCGGGACGTGCAGCGACAGAGGTTGACTCTGGCTCATAAGTACGCTTCCCCTTGGTAAGGTATGTGCGGCAGAAAACATATTAATTCCGGAAACCGCCCGCACAGCAGTTCCAGGCAACTATTTTTCTGCTGCTTAGCAGCATGCGCATGCGGGATCGCCGCTGGCGCGCGAGCAGGCATCGGGTGCAGACGGTAGCATGCGGCGCAACGCACGTGCGCCGTTTGCGCCAATCGAAGCGCCCCCCCGGTGCGCCGCCCACGTCGTTCTGCGAATCGTGTTCGCAGAACGGTCAATCGCGATTACAATTTCTCCTTCACAAGAACATGGATATATTGACAAGATGTTGACGCAGCGTGCAGCACCCGCCGTGACCTTTGGCGCCGCCGGCGAACTCGGCGAACTTGCCGACCGCCACGATTGGGGCGCCGGCCCACTCGGCCCCGTCGAGGAGTGGGCGCCGGCGATGCGCACGGCGGTCGACCTGGTGCTGCGCTCGCCGGTGCCGATGGTCACCATGTGGGGCGCGGACGGGATCATGATCTACAACGCCGGCTATGCGCGCATCGCCGGGGCGCGCCACCCGCGCAGCTTCGGCGGCCGGGTGCGCGAGGAGTGGCCCGAGATCGCCGAGTTCAACGATGGCGTGCTGCGCGCCGTGCTGGCGGGCGGCACGCGCGCCTTCAAGGACCAGGAATTCACGCTGGAACGCAATGGCCGCCCCGAGCAGGCCTGGTTCGACCTCGATTATTCGCCCGTGGTCGGGGCCGACGGCGTGCCGCTGGGCGTGCTGGCCGTCGTCGTCGAGACCACCGGCAAGGTGCGCGCCGAGCGGCGCGCCGGCGGCGAGCACGCGCGCCTGCAGGCGATGTTCGAGCAGGCGCCGGGCTTCATGGCGCTGCTGGCGGGACCGGACCATGTGATCGCCTCGGCCAACGCGGCCTATCTCGCGCTGGCGGGCGGGCGCGACGTGATCGGCAAGCCGGTGCGCGAGGCGCTGCCGGAAACGGTGCCGCAGGGCTTCGTCGACCTGCTCGACCAGGCCTGGCGCAGCGGCCGGGTACACACGGAGACGGCGCGCGCCGTCTGGCTGGCGGGGGCCGACGGCGTGCGCCGCCTGCACTACCTGGACTTCATCAACCAGCCGCTGCGCGGCGAGGACGGCGCCGTGTTCGGCGTGTTCGTGCAGGGGAGCGACGTCACCGAGCGCGTCGTCGCGGAAGCGGAGCTGCGCGCCAGCGAGGCCAAGTTCCGCACCTTCGCCCAGGCGATGCCGCACCAGGTGTGGACCGCCTGCGCCGACGGCCGGCTGGACTGGTTCAACGACCACGTTTACGTGTACAGCGGCCTGGGCCTGGCCGAACTGGCCGGCATCGGCTGGACCCGCATCGTGCATCCCGACGACCTGGCCGCCACCGAGACCGGCTGGGCCATCGCGATCGCTTCCGGTTCGCCGTACGAGATCGAATTCCGCCTGCGCGGGCACGACGGCCGCTACCGCTGGCACCTGGCGCGGGCGGTGGCGCTGCGCGGCGAGGACGGGGAGGTGGCGCGCTGGATCGGCACGAATACCGACATCGAGGACCAGAAGCTCACGGCGCAGCGCCTCGGCATGCTGAACGCCGACCTCGAGGCGCAGGTGGCGCGCCGCACCGTGGAACGCGACCGCATGTGGAAACTGTCGCGCGACGTCATGCTGGTGGCCCGCTTCGACGGCACCGTCGACGCCGTCAGTCCCGCCTTCGGTTCGCTGCTGGGCTGGGCCGAGCACGACATCGTCGGCAAGAACTTCCTCAACCTGGTGCACCCGGACGACCAGGCCGCGACGGCCGCGCAGATGGCGTCGCTGAGCGAGGGCCACTACGTCTACAAGTTCGAGAACCGCTACCGGCGCAAGGACGGCAGCTGGTGCCTGCTGTCGTGGACGGCGTCGCCGGACAGCAGCTGCATCCACGCGATCGGGCGCGACATCACCGGCGACCGCGAGCAGGCCGAGCAGATCCGCCGCACCGAACTGGCGCTGCAGCAGTCGCAGAAGATGGAAACCATCGGCAAGCTGACCGGTGGTGTGGCGCACGACTTCAACAACCTCCTGCAGATCATTTCCGGCAACCTGCAACTGCTCGAGATGAGTCCGGAGAGCGACGACGTGCCGCGCTGGATCGGCAATGCGCGCCTGGCGGTCGAGAAGGGCGCCAAGCTGGCCAGCTACCTGCTGGCCTTCGGCCGGCGCCAGCCGCTCGAGCCGAAGGTGGTGAAGGTCGGCCGCATCGTCACCGGAATGGAAGACATGCTGCGGCGCGCGCTGGGCGAGGAAATCGCCGTCGAACTGGTGATCTCGGGCGGCCTGTGGAATACCGCGATCGACGTGGCCCAGGTCGAGAACGCCATGCTGAACCTGGCGATCAATGCGCGCGACGCGATGGACGGCGCCGGCAAGCTGACCATCGAGGCGCACAATGCCGTGCTGGACGACCTGTACTGCCGCGGCCATGCCGACGTGGCGCCGGGCCAGTACGTGATGCTGGCGGTGACCGATACCGGCACCGGCATGACGCCCGAGGTAATGCGCCAGGCCTTCGAGCCGTTCTTCTCGACCAAGGAAGAGGGCAAGGGGACCGGCCTGGGATTGTCGATGGTGTACGGCTTCGTCAAGCAGTCCGGCGGCCACGTCAAGATCTACAGCGAGCCGGGCCAGGGCACGACGGTCAAGCTGTACCTGCCGCGCACGACGGCGGCGGAGGATGCGCTGGGGCCGGTGGAAGCGCAGCAGCCGGCGGTGGGCGGCAGCGAGACGGTGCTGGTGGCCGAGGACGACGAAGCGGTGCGCACCACCGTGGTCGAGATGCTGACGGAACTGGGCTACCGCGTGCTCAAGGCGGCCGACGCCGCCAGCGCGCTCGCCGTGGTGGAATCCGGCGTGCCGATCGACGTGCTGTTCACCGACGTGGTCATGCCCGGCACGCTGCGCAGCCCGGAACTGGCGCGCATGGCGCGCGAGCGCCTGCCCAACCTGGCCGTGCTGTTCACCTCGGGCTATACCGAGAATTCGATCGTGCACGGCGGCCGCCTCGATCCGGGCGTCGAGTTGCTGGGCAAGCCCTATACCCGCGAGAGCCTGGCGCGGCGCATCCGCCAGGTGCTGGCGAACCAGCGCAACCGTGTCCACGCCCAGGGGCACGCGCCGGCGCCGGCTGCCGATGCCGGCGGGCGCGGCGGGGACGACGCCCGCCTGCGCATCGTACTGGTGGAAGACGAGGACGAGATCCGCGACAGCACCGCGGCGCTGCTGCGCCACCTCGGCCACGAGGTGCTGGAAGCGGTGGACGCCGAGCAGGCCGTCCTGCTGATCGCCGGCGCGCCCGACGTGCTGATCGCCGACGTCCAGTTGCCCGGCATGTCGGGCGACCTGCTGGCCGCCCAGGCGCGCACGATGGCGCCCGGGATCCGCATCGTGTTCGCGACCGGCAAGGGCGAGGTCAACAACTGGCCCGACGCGGTGGTGCTGCGCAAGCCGTACAATCTGCAGTCGCTGGTCGAGGTATTGGAAGCGGTCGCGGCCTGAACGGCCTGCCCGCATACGTCATGGAGGCAAGATGAAGAGCGGATGGCATGCCGCGGCGCTGGCCGGCGGGCCGGCGGTGCGCGGGCGCGGCACCGTGCGCGTCGCACGCGCATGGTGCGGATCATGCCTATTGCATTGTCTCCAATGTCACGTTTCTCTCGTCGTTTGCATTGCCGTCTGGAAATGAGGGATGCACGACATCCCGGAATCGTTGTCGTTCTGGATAGTGAAATTGTTCATTGTCACAAATTGACTGACAAGATTCTGTGAGAAAATAGTGCTATGGCATCAATGACATCTCCTCCCCGGACTTACCGGGGCGTACCACACGACGAGCGACGTGCGCAGCGGCGCGGCCAGCTCATCGCTGCCGGCATTACCGTCTACGGCGAGCGTGGTTATCGCCAGGCCACCGTCAAGGCGGTGTGCGAAGCGGCTGGCCTTACCGAACGATATTTTTACGAATCCTTCGCCAACAGCGAAGAACTGCTGATCGCGTGCTTCCGTACGGTGACCGAGAAGGTGATGGTCGAGATCCGGGCCGCGGCGCGCGCGGCCGGCGCCGGCCGTCCGGAGCGCGTGCGCGCCGTCCTGCGCACCTACCTCGCTTCGCTGCAGCGCGAGCCGCGGTCGGCGCGCGTGTTCCTGGTCGAGATCCGCGGCGTCAGCCGCGCCGTCGACAAGGCGCTCGACACGGCGCTGCGCGCGATCGGCAGCGACCTCGCGCGCTTCGTCGCACCCCCCGGCGCGCCGGAGGACGCCCTGCTGCAGGCGGGGGCCGTCGGCGGCGTGATCCATATCGCCCTGCGATGGATCGAGGACGGCTACGAACCGGACATCG
>DAMAFT010000375.1:0-4934 GCA_031995805.1 Massilia sp. | reverse complement strand
TCGGCGTGATGGTCGAGTCGCACCTGGTCGGCGGCCGCCAGGACCTGGTGTCGGGCCAGGAACTGGTCTACGGCCAGTCGGTGACCGACGGCTGCATCGACTGGGAAACCAGCATCGGCGTGCTGGAGGGACTGGCGCAGAGCGTGCGCCAGCGCCGGATCAAGCAAGACGCATGAGTCGGTCGCCGTTCCCGCGCAAGCGGGACGGGGCGTCGAGGCCAGCAATAAAAAAAGGCGAACCCGGAGGTTCGCCTTTTTCATTGCGAGAAATGGCCGCCAGGGAGCGGCCATCACGCGTGCGGATTACTGGAACTGGTAGCGTGCGCCGACCTTGAAGAAGCGGCCGATCGCGCCGCTGGCGTCCATCGGGTTGTAGCTCATGCCGCCGTAGGTCAGCGGATCCAGCGGTGCGACCTTGTCGAACAGGTTCGAGATCGAGCCGTAGATCTGCCAGTTGGCGCTCAGCTTGTAGCGTGCCGACAGGTCGACCGTGGTGAACGACGGCAGGACGCAGCCGTTCGGGGCCGGACGGCCATCGGCGAACAGCGAGGCGCACTTGTCGCCGGCAAAATAGACGTTGTCCATCTTGCTGCGGAAGTTGGCGATCGCCGACACGCTCAGGGCGTCGACTTCCCAGGTGCCGTTCAGGCTGATCTTGTTCTTCGGCGTGCCGGCGCAGTTCGAGGTGTCGCAGTTGCCGTGGGTGCCGGCGTACTGGAAGGTCGTGCCGTTCTTCTCGGCGCGCATCCAGGACGAGACGTGGGTCCAGGTCAGGCCCACGACGGCGCGGCCGTAGCTGCCCAGCGGGACGCGCTGCTTGATGTCCAGGTCGATACCCTTGACTTCGGTGAAGCTCGAGTTCTGGTACGGCGCGTTCGACAGCAGCAGCGTGCCGGTGTTCGGGATCACGACGCCGTTCACGACCAGGTTGTTGTCCTGGCGGATCGCGGTCGGCAGCGCGGCGGCTTCGACGTAGGACAGCGGGTTGATCTCGTTGCTGCGCTTGATCTTCCAGCCGTCCAGCGACAGGCTGGTGTTGGCCAGCGGATCCCATACCAGGCCCAGGGTGTAGCCCTTCGACTCTTCCGGCTGCAGGGCCGGGTTGCCGACCTTGACGGCGCCGATCGAGATCGCGCAGTCGGCCTGGGTGGCGCCGCCGGCGGCCGGGGTGCCGCCCGGGCAGCGGATCGGATCGCGCACGGACGAGCTGCCGGTGCTCTGGCTCTCGGTGCCCGATTCGGCCGGGCCCGGAGCGCGGAAGCCTTCCGAGTAGGTGCCGCGCAGCGCGAAGGTCTTGACCGGGGTCCACTTGGCGCCGACCTTCGGCGTGGTCGAGTTGAAGTTCTTGTACTTGTCGTAGCGCACCGCGCCGGTCAGCTCGACCGTCTTGAGCACCGGCGCCGCGACTTCGACGAACACGGCCTTGACATCGTCGGTGCCCTTGGCGGCCACGTAGGACGAGTTGATCGAGCCGTCTTCCGAACCCGACAGCGACGGGTTGTCCAGCTTCAGGCGGCGGTATTCGGCGCCGACCGCCACGCCCAGGTTACCGCCCGGCAGTGCGAAGAATTCGCGCGAGGCCTTGAAGTCGGCAACGTCCAGCTCGGTGGTCGAGTGCGACTTGGCGCTGGTGACCATGGCGGCGTACAGCGAGGCCGGGTTCTTGTTCGACTGGGTGCCGATGTAGTACGGGAAGTACTGGCTGGTCGGGTCGCCCAGCGCCGCCTTCAGCACCTTCATGTTGATCATGTTGCTGTAGTTCAGGTCCAGCGCCGATTCCGAGTGCGTGTAGCCGGCATCGAAGTCCCAGCCGAAGCGCGAGCCCTTCAGGCCGACGACGAAGCGGCTGAACTCGTTGTCCGCCGAGCGGGTGCTGGGGCCGACGTCGAACATCGAGTAGCGCACGCGGGTGGCGGCGCCGTACGGGTTCTGCGGGTGGGTCGGCGCCATCAGGATGGTGTTGCCGTAGACGATCACGCCGGTCGGGCTGGACGCGTTCGGCGGGAAGGCGACGGTCGAGCTGGTCGCCGGCGGGGTCAGCGTGAACTCGGTGTCGCGCTTCGAGTAGCCGGCTTCGGCGTAGAACTGCAGGTCGCCGTCCAGGTTCTTGGTGAAGCGGGTGTACAGGTTCAGGCCGCCGATCTGCGGCTGCATCGAGCGGAACTGGTCGGCGTACCACAGGCAGCCGCCGTTCGGATCCTGGGCCGTGACCGGCGAGAATTGCGAGCAGCCGCCCAGGCCGACGTAGTTGCCGGTCTTCGGATCGCGGATCGCGCCGGCCGGGCTCGGGCTGGCGGCGCCCGGGGTGATGTAGCCGGAAGCGAACTGGGTGTTGGCGGCATAGCCCCAGGGGCGCAGGTCGCCGTGGCCGATCCAGTCGCGGCCGGCACGGTCCTTGTTCATCAGCTGGTGGTTGCCGTAGACCTCGGCGTTGACCATCCAGTTGTAGCCGTCCTCGTCCAGGCGGCCCTTGCCCCAGGTGAGGGTGGCCTTGCCCTGTTCGCCGTCGCGGTAGCGCGATTCGCCCGCCTCGAACTTGGCGGCCAGGCCGGTGAAGTCCTTGCGCAGGATGATGTTGACCACGCCGGCGATCGCGTCGGCGCCGTAGGTCGCCGATGCGCCGTCCTTCAGCACCTCGATGCGCTCGACGGCTTCCATCGGCACGGTCGAGAGGTCGGTGAAGCTCTTCTGGCCGTCGTCGGCACGGGCGAACGGCGCCATGCGGCGGCCGTTCAGCAGCACCAGGGTCGAGGTCGCGCCCAGGCCGCGCAGCGAGATCGCGGTCGAGCCGGCGGCAAAGCCGTTGCCGAAGCCGGTCGGCAGCGAACCGGCGCCGTCGGCGGTCAGGGTCTGCAGGTATTCGGCCACGGTGGCCTTGCCGGACTTGGCGATGTCCTCGCGGCTGATCACCTGGATCGGCGACGCGGTCTCGGCGGTGGCGCGCTTGATGCTCGAGCCGGTCACTTCGACGCGCTGGATCGAACCCTGGGTATCCTGGGCCATGGCCGGCAGGCCGAAGGCGGCATACGCCAGGGCCAGGGACACTGCTTGTGCTACTGCTTTCTTCTGATGCATTACGACTCCATTGAGGGGCTTCTCGGTATTCATCGACCTATCCATGCATTCCATCTTGCTTAAAATTCAAGCATACATATGCCTGGATCACGATTGCATGGTCATCGACTCTCTCGTTTTGCTGAAAGAACTAAAAGTTTTGTTTTTAGTTAATTCATCAGACCACTTGTGCATGCAATATGTCAATATGATGAATAGCAGTTATGGCGTCTTTACAACACATTCGCCATGCATAATTTGGTCACTGAAAGTTATGGCCTTATAAAATCTTTTCACCGCGCATCGGCGCGAATCTCGTCTATAGTTCTGCCTCGCCATCCGCGCGCTGCGCGGCCGGCGGTCCATGACTGATCCGGGAATCCGATGCTTGCTTACATCCTGCGCCGCCTGTGGCAGATGCTGCCCACCATGGCCGGCGTCGTCGTGCTGGTGTTCTTGCTGTTCAACTGGGTCGGCGGCGACCCGTCCTACCTGTTGGCGGGCAAGATGGCCGATGCGCGCGCCATCGAGAACATCCGCATCCAGCTGGGCCTGGACCAGCCCTGGTACGTCCAGCTCGGCATCTTCGTGAAGCAGATCCTCACCTTCGACTTCGGCAATGCCTGGGCGACGGGCGAGCCGGTGGCCCACATCATCGCCAGCCGCCTTGGGCCCTCGCTGACGGTGCTGGTGCCGCTGACCGTGCTGGAAACCGCGATCGGCATCGCGCTGGCGCTCGCCATCGCCTTCGTGCGCGGCTCGCTGACCGACCGCCTGGCGATGATGGCGTGCACGGTAGGCATGTCGATCTCGATCCTCGTCTACATCATCGTGTTCCAGTACGGCCTGGCCTACAAGCTGGGCCTGTTCCCGGTGCAGGGCTGGGGCGAGGGCCTCGGCGAGAACCTGCTGCGCTACGCCACGCTGCCGATCCTGATCGGCCTGGCGGTGTCGCTGGCGCCGACGCTGCGCCTGTTCCGCAGCTTCGTGCTGGACGAGGCCGGCCAGGACTACGTGCGCACGGCGCGCGCCAAGGGCCTGTCCGAGCGCCGCATCGTCTGGGTGCACGTGCTGCGCAACGCCGCCATCCCGATCATCACCTACGTCATGTCGAACCTGCCGGCGCTGCTGATCGGCGCCTTCCTGCTCGAGCGCTTCTTCGGCATTCCCGGCATCGGGCGCGAAGTGATCCTGGCCGTCGAGCGCAGCGACTTTCCCGTGATCAAGGCGATCACGGTCTACGTCGCCGCGGCCACGATGGTGTTCAACCTGCTGGCCGACCTGATGTACCAGGCGGTCGACCCGCGCGTGCAACTGACATGACCCCGAACCATCCCGCCGTTTCCCCCGGCCTGTGGGCGCTGGCCTGGCGCCGCCTGCGCGCCGACCGCGTCGCCATGGCGGCGCTGGCCGTCGTCGGCCTGTTCCTGCTGTCGGTGCTGCTGTCCGCCACGGGCCTGGTGGCCGCGGACTGGGAGGACGAAGTCGCGCTGAACTATGCGCCGCCCACCTTCGTCGGGCCGGATCCGGCCCTGGCGGCGCTGGCCCGTCCCGCGCCGCCGGCGCCGCCGAACGCCTTCGATCCGCTGGCGGCCGACCTCGGCGCCCTGCGGGCGGCGCTGGCCGCGCGCGCGGGAGGCGCGCCGGCGCCGAAGGCGGCCACGCTGCCGTTCGGCGCCGACAAATGGGGCCACGACGTGCTCAAGAAGACCGTCAAGGGCGGCCAGACCTCGATCGTCGTCGGCCTCGTCGCGGCGCTGGTCGCGGTGGCGCTGGGCACGCTGTTCGGGGCGCTGTCCGGCTTCTACGGCGGGCGCGTGGACGACCTGTTCACCTGGTTCTACAGCATCTTCACGTCGATCCCGTCGATCCTGATGGTCC
>DAMAFT010000374.1:0-4950 GCA_031995805.1 Massilia sp. | reverse complement strand
TGTTGTCGACGTCGGTCACGACGGCGTCCGCGCCCAGGTCGACCAGGAGCGGCGCACTGCCGGCGGTCCAGGTCCGGTCGTCGCCGCTGCCCAGGTTGGCGATGACCGGCACCTGGTTGACGGCGGTGACCGGGTCGACCACGCGCGCGGTGACGCCGACGTTGTCGACGCCGTCGCCGTCGGCGTCGGTCCAGGTCGCGACGAAGCCGCTGTCGCCGTGTGGGACGACGGCGAGCTGGACCTGGTAGTTGCCGCGGCCGCTTTCGTTGAGCAGCATGTCGTAGTCCTGGCGCGCCGTGCCGTCGGCGTCGTAGGTGCGGCCGAACACGTCCATGTTACCGGTCGGGTCAGTGTTCGAGACCCAGGCGATGGCGAAGCCGCCGTCCTTCAGGCCGGTGACGACGCCCTGCTGCTGGTTGCCGCCCACGTCGGCATTGACCAGGAAGGCCGGACCGCCCGGGTTGCCGGCGCTGTCGTAGATGCGCGCATACACGTTGTGCTCGTAGGCCGAGTCGGTCACGCCCGCCTGGGTGGTGCCGGCGGCCTCGTAGACCACCACGAAGCCGCCGTTCGCCAGTCCGGCCACCTTGGGATAGACCGACATCGCGACGTTCTCGGCCACCATGATGACGCTGCCGGCGGCGCCGCTCGCATCCATCACCCGCAGCATCACGCTGGCGCTGTTGTCGAAGCCGTCGTCCTTGCCCTCCCAGGTCACCACATAGTTGCCGTTGGCGAGCGTGCCGATGCCGGCGTTCCACTGCCAGCCGCTCGAGGTGGTATGGACGATCGATTCGCTGCCGGGTACCGCGACGCCATTCGCGTCGAATGCGCGCGACTTGATGTCCCAGTCGTTGTTGGGGCCGTTGTTGGCCCAGGCCAGCGCGAACCCGCCGTTGGCCAGCTTGGTCATGACCGGATACCATTGATAGCTCGTCGTGTCGGACGGGCCGCTGGTGGCTGCGCCGACCGTCCCGTCGGCGGCGACGATGCTGATGTTCACGTCGTCGCTGTTGGACACATAGGCGACGGCGTAGCCGCCGTTGTCCAGCGCCACGATGGCCGAGGTGTTGGCGAAGGACGCGATGGCGATCTCCGCGCCCACCTTGGCGCCGGCCGCATCGAACTTCTGCCCCACGACGCTCGACCCCGAGGTCCAGGCGATCATGTAGCTGCCGTCGGCCTGGACGGCCGCCTGCGGATTGTTCTGCGAATCGGCGGTGGTGGTATTGACGTGGACTTCGGGGCCCAGGCCGGCCGGATTGGCGCGGCCGACAAAGGTAATGGTCTGTTCCACGCCCTCGCCGGGAATCGGCGTGCCGTCCGGATTGCGGCCGAAGGCGTCGTAATAACGCAGCGTCACGGTGGCGGTCTGGCCGGCAGCCAGTTGGCCGCTGCCCTTCACCAGCATGTCGCCGTCCAGCGCGAACAGGCCTGCCTGCGACTGGCCGACCAGTTCGTACAGGCCGCCCGCGGTAACGCCCGTGTCGATCGCCTTCAGGGTCGCGATGGCGGCGCCGGCGGCGGTGTTGCTCCACAGGTTCAGGGTATTCGCGCCGATGCCGGTCGGGGCAAGATCGGCGGCGACCTTGAAGCTGGAGCTGTTGAAGCCGGTGTTGTCGACCGGGTTCCAGAAGCGGATGTGGATTTCCTGCGTCGTGGCGTCGTTCGGACGCGCGTCGACATAGCGCACCAGCGCCCCGTAGGGTGCGGGCGTGCCGCCGTTGTCATGGATCTGCGTCGGCGGCGTCGTGCTGTCCAGGTAGGTCACCAGCAGCGTGTGCCAGATGCCGTCGCCGGTGTTGTATTCGAAGCGGCCGCGCAGGCCGCCATTGTAGGCGTCCGGGGAGAACAGCCGTTCCACCATGAACGACAGTTCGCGTCCCTCGTCGTGGCCGATCCACGGCGCGTTGGCATCGCCGCCATCGTTGACCCACAGGGTGCCGGCCTGGCCCGGACGGGCCGCGACGATCATGAAGGGTCCGGTGGTCGGCACCGAATCGCCGTAGGTGCCCGAAAACACGCCGGCGTAGGCGTCGGCGAAGGCGCCCGTGAACGGATTGACGCTGTCGATCGTGCCCACCCGTGACTCCAGCACCCAGTCGCCGCCCAGTGCGGCGGCGCCGGTGGCGTCGCTCGATGCGGCCACGTCGGCGCGGGTCAGCGTCGACAGCGACTGCAGCAGGGCCTGGCCCGCCACGCCCGCGCCGGTAGCGCAGCCGTAGAGCAGGATGTCGCCGTCGTCCGCCAGCGCCGCGCCGATCGCGTCGAGCGCGGCGGCGTGGCTGCCGGCGGTCGCCGCGCTCAGGCTGGCCGTACCCAGTTGCGCCACGCCTTCGCCGCCGTGCGAGACGATATGCACGGCGTCGACGCCGCTACGGCCCTGCAGGCGGGCGGCGATTTGCGCCAGGCCGTCCGCCTTGCTGTCGAGCACGACGAATTCGATGCCGGGACGCAGTCCGGCCAGGACCGACGGCAGGTCGGGGACGTTGTCTTCGATGAAGGCGATTTCGGTACGCCCCGCTGCGGCGCGGATGGCGTGGGACAGGGAGGCCGGCAGGGCGTCGTCGAACGTTTGATCAATCACGGTAAGCACACCAGGAAAAGAGTAAGGAAATTGCCCGCGTAATAAAACGGCGACGGGACACCACGGGAAGGAAAGTATGGACAGGCAGGGAAAATTATTTCCGCAGGGTACGTAAAAAGCAAGGCCAACGATGTCATTTCCGGTCGCTCGGGCGATTTTCCCTTGGCTTTGTTATGCATTCGCCAAGCCTGGCGTTGTTCATGCGCGACGGGCCATCCTTCGACGACACCGGTGTCGCCGACGCCGCCGGCGTCGGCAGCGCGGCGACGGCGCGAGCGCGTATCCCCGCCGCACGGGCCCTTCGACATGGCAGGATCATCCAGAGACCCTGGACGGGTCGGCGCGCATGGGCGGTGGCGCCGGCCTGGATGACGGCGTCGCCGCTCGCGGCAGCATGGCGTTCCGGGCCGGCCTGTAACGCGCGGTCTCCAAGCCGCGCGCCGGAATGTGCCGACCTGGGTCAGCGCCGGGTCGGCACGGGCTCGGCAAGCTCGGCCACGGCGCTCTCATCGCGACGCCGGTGCACCATGCGGTACAACAGCGGCAGCACCAGCAGCGTCAGGGCGGTCGACGACAGGATGCCGCCGATGACGACCGTCGCCAGCGGCCGCTGCACCTCGGCGCCGGTGCCGGTCGCCAGCGCCATCGGCACGAAGCCGAGCGAGGCCACCAGCGCCGTCATCAGGACCGGGCGCAGGCGCGTCAACGCGCCCTGCACGATCGCTTCGTCCAGCCCCATGCCCCGTTCGCGCAGCGAGCGGATGAAGGAGATCATCACCAGGCCGTTCAGCACGGCCACGCCGGACAGGGCGATGAAGCCGACGGCCGCCGTGATCGACAGCGGGATCCCGCGCAGCGCCAGCGCGGCGATGCCGCCGGTCAGCGCGAACGGGATGCCGGTGAACACCAGCAGGCCGTCCTTGAGGTTGCCGAACATGACGAACAACAGCGTCAGCACCAGGAACAGCGCCAGCGGCACGACCAGCTTCAGGCGCTGGGTAGCCGACTGCAACTGCTCGAACGTGCCGCCCCAGCTGGTCCAATAGCCGGTCGGGATCCTGACCGAACGCTCGATCGCGGCCTGGGCTTCCGGCACGAAGCTGCCGACGTCGCGGCCGCGCACGTTGGCGCTGACGACGACGCGGCGCTTGCCGTTCTCGCGGCTGACCTGGTTCGGCCCGGGTGCGAACGACAGCGTGGCGACTTCCGCCAGCGGCACGTAGGCGGCGCCGGCGTTGGCGCCGGCATCGCGCGCGGCCGGCAGCGCGATCGGCAGGCGGCGCAGCGCGTCGATGTCGCTGCGCAGGTCCTCGGGCAGGCGCACCAGGATCGCGAAGCGGCGGTCGCCCTCGAACATGGTGCCGGCCTCGCGCCCGCCGGTGGCGGTGGCGACGGCGTCCTGCACGTCGGCGATGTTCAGGCCGTAGCGCGCGGTCTTCTCGCGGTCGATCTCCACCGACAGCATCGGCAGGCCGCCGGTCTGCTCGACCTTGACCTCGGACGCGCCGGGAATGCGCTGCAATACCGCCGCGATCTCGGCGCCGCTGCGCGCCAGCACCTCCAGGTCGTCGCCGTAGATCTTCACCGCGACGTCGCTGCGCACGCCGGAAATCAGCTCGTTGAAGCGCAGCTGGATCGGCTGCGAGAACTCGAAGGCATTGCCGGCATACTGCTCGGCCTCCTCCTGGATCGCCGCGACGAGTTGCGCGTGCGTCTTCTTCGGCGCCGGCCAGGACGACTCGGGCTTGAGCATGATGTAGCCGTCCGAGATATTCTGCGGCATCGGGTCGGATGCGATCTCCGCCGTGCCGGTACGCGCGAACACCCGGTCGATCTCGGGGAACCTGGCTTTCAGGCCGGCTTCCAGCGCCTTCTGCATCTCGAGCGACTCGCTCAAGCTGGTGGCCGGGATGCGCAGCGCCTGGATCGCCACGTCGCCTTCGTTCAGGTTCGGAATGAACTCGCTGCCCAGGCGCGCTACCAGCAGGCCGGACAGCAGCACCAGCACCACGGCCGAGGCCACGACGACGGGACCGTTGCGCAGCACCTTGTCCAGCAGCGGCGCGTAGGCGTCGCGCGCCATCGTCATCAGGCGGTTTTCCTTCTCGGCCACGCGCTTGCCGATGAACAGGGCGACGGCGGCCGGCACGAAGGTCATCGACAGGATCATGGCACCAAGCAGCGCCAGCACGACGGCGAAGGCCATCGGATGGAACATCTTGCCTTCCACGCCGGCGAGCGCGAAGATCGGCAGGTACACCACCATGATGATCAACTGCCCGAACAGCAGCGGCCGGCGCGCCTCGCGCGCCGCCTCGAACACTTCGTGGACGCGCTCGCGCAGCGCCAGTTCGCCCCGGTGC
>DAMAFT010000373.1:0-4954 GCA_031995805.1 Massilia sp. | reverse complement strand
CGCAGGCCGTTGAAGCCGCGGCTGGCCTGGGCGTCGGCGCCGCTGCCGGCGTCGGCGCCGCTGCCGGCATCGGCGCTGCTGATGCGCTTCAGGTTGACGGCCACCGCGACGTTGCCGGCGCTCCAGCGCAGTTCGTGCGTAGCGGCATCGACCCGCTTGTTGGCCGCCGCCTCGATCATCTTCTGCAGGCCGAACTGCCCCGGTACGTTGAACAGCTCGACGGTACGGCCGTCGAAGGTCACGGCGCTGATCCTCGCGCCGCCGGCCGCCTGCGGCCCCGGGTGCACCATGTTCACCCAGGCCGGCGGCGTATTGCGGTAGCGCAGCTGCTGGCCGTCGATCTCGATCGTGTATTCGGTGACGCCGGGCGCCGCTAGCGGCAGCAGCTGGAACACGGTCTGCGGCCCGTTGCCGGCGGCGACGCCGTTGGCCGACAGCGGCGCGATCCAGCCGGGGAAGCCGCTGACGGCCTGCGGCGACAGCGTGATGCCGATGTCGGCCCAGGTCCGGCTCGTCAGCACGTCGCCGCGGCGCACCACCAGCGGTCCCATGGTCGTGCCGACGAACCTGGCGACGGCACCCTCGGGGCCGAACACCTGGCCGATCTCGGCCGGCGTGGCCTGGATCTGCGAGCCGGCGGCGAACGGGTACTTGGCGGCCAGCGCGGTGCGGAACGGCTCGACGACCTGGGCCTGCCAGGTCTTGTTGATCTCGGATTCCGACGGCAGCACGATCATCGCGAAGGTCTGCACGAGGGGGCGCACCAGCAGCGGGCGCAGCATCTGCTTCTGGCCGTCGCTCATCCCCGTCAGCATCTGTTCGTCGACGTACTTCAGGGCGTCGGCCAGCTCGGAGCCGCTGCCCTCGAGCGTCTGCTGCATCAGCTGCCTGGCGCCGGGCCCGGGGTCGCCCTGGTTCTTCAGCGCGTTCAGGCGGCTGCGCAGTTTCGACAGGGCGTCGAGATAGCCCGTCATCAGCGACGCGTCGCGTTCCTTGATCCCGACCAGGCGTGCGACGCCGGAGAATTCGCGCCCCACCGGGCCCGCCGCCTGCACGCCGTCCAGCGGCAGCGGCCCGGCGGCATCGGCCAGCTGGCGCGCGCCGGACGGCGCCTGGCGCAGCACCACGTCGCGGAACCAGCCCAGCACGCCACGCTTGAGCTTGACCGTGTCGATGCGCGCCTGGGCCGGATCGTCCCACACGGTCTGCTCGTGCACAGTCTTGAGCACCTTGGCCAGCGGCGACGACTGCGGGTCGCCCAGGCGGTTCATCGCCTGCACGCTGGCGTCGAAGCCGTCCAGGTCGGCGATCGTCACGCCCTGCAGGAACTTGTTCCACTCGCGCGCATAGTCGAGCTTGTACATCTCGACCAGGGCCTTCTGCACCTGTTCCGGGCTGCCTTCCAGCGTCAGGTCATCCTTGGCGACGCTCTTGAGCACCCAGTCGCTGCTCTGCAGCTCCTTCGACGAGGCGTCGCGGATCGCGCCCTGGACGAATTTTTCCCAGGCGTCGCGGGTGAACGCGCCGCTGACGGCCTGGCTGCCGACGACCAGCCGCTGGTCCTGCTCGCCGACGATGCGCGCCACCGTCATGGCCGGAAAACGCGTCGCCGCGCGGGTGCGGATGTCGGCATACACGCGTTCGCGCGCCGGCGTGCCGCGCACCACGCGGCGCAGGTTCTCGCGCGCGCTGTCGAGCAGGCTCAGCTTCGGCGTGATCTGCGGCCAGGCCGGATCGTCGCCGTGCGCCAGCACGAACGTCAGCATGCGCTCGGCGCTGCGGATCATCTGCTCCTTCGGCATCGCGCCGCGGTTCGCCTCCAGCCAGCCGCGCCAGTAGCGCGTCAGCTGATCGTTCAGGTGGCCGGGTTCCGCATGGCTCTTGTCGGCCAACATCAGGTAGGTCTTCAGCGCATTGTAGGCATCGCCCACGTTCGTCGCCGAGATGGCCTGGTAGTCCTGGCCGGGGCGGGCCGCAGGCGTGGCGCGCGCGTCCGGGTCGAGCTGGGCGGCGTTGGCGTTCATCTCGGCGAGCAGGCTTTCCAGCGCGGCCGCCACCGGCAGCACCATCACCTCGCGCACGCCGGCGAAGTATTCGTCGCGCAGCTTGCGCTCCAGCGCCGCCCCCTGGTACAGGCCGAAGGACAGCGCCAGCGGCCGGTCGGCGCGATAACGTTCCAGCTGGACGATGCGGTCCTGCAGGATCTCCAGCGCTTCCAGGCGCGATTGCAGGTCGGCGCGGCGCGCCTGCAGCGTCGTCACCTTGTCGAGGTCGGCCCGCACGTTCTCGACCAGTTGCCGGTTACCCATGTAGGACCAGCTCCAGCCACCCAGCGCGCAGCCCAGCAGGACGGTGGCGGCGAAGAACACGCCGACCTTCAGGCGCGCCGCCGCCGGGCTGGTGTAGCGCTTGACCAGGTCGCGGTCGGCGAAGATCACCTTGCGGAACAGCTGCAGCAGGAAGTAGCCCGACTGTTCCTCGTTGTGCACCGCGCCGTGCGTCTCGTTCGGCCCTTCGCTGCCCTCCGCGCGCGCGGCGGCAGGACCCTGCTTCAGGTCGAAGCGGGTGGCCACGCGGCGCGAGGACTGGTTCGCGACGGCGCCTTCCTGCAAGGCGCTGGTGAAGTAGAAGCCGCGGAACACGGGCTTGAACTGCCAGGTGTTTTCCTCGAACAGCGTGGCCAGGAAGGCGCGCAGCTGCGGCTTGAGCGCGACGAATTCGAGCGGGAAGGTGAACACGCCGGGACGCAGCGCGGCGCTGCGGTTGCCGGCCATGCTGGCCAGGCTCATTTCCTTGAGGCCGTCGTGCAGCTCGTCGAAGTGACGGTCGAAGAAGCCCAGCACGTCAGCCGGCATGCTGCGCCGGTTGTAGCGCAGCGTCGCGCCCCAGGCGCGCTCTCGTTCGCCCAGTTCGCTGTCGTGGAAGAAGTCGGCGAAGCCGGCGATCAGGTCGGCCTTGGTGAAGATCACGTAGACCGGCGCGTGCACGCCCAGGCGCTCCGTCAGTTCCTGTACGCGGGTGCGCAGGCTCTTGGCCAGTTCGATGGACGCGGCCGGGTCGCCGCCGCCCAGTTCGGCCACGCTGACGGCGATCAGGATGCCGTTGATCGGTGCACGCGGACGGTGCCGGCGCAACAGGTCGAGGAAGCCGAACCATTCGGCACGGTCGGCGTCGAACACCGAATAGCGGCCGGCGGTGTCGAGCAGGATGCCGTCGGTGGTGAAGAACCAGTCGCAGTTGCGGGTGCCGCCCACGCCCTGCACGGCCTTGCTGCCGGGAATCGGGAAGGTCAGCCCGGAATGCTTGACGGCACTGCTCTTGCCGGCCGCAGGGTTGCCGATGATCATGTACCACGGCAATTCGTACAGCGCCGCCGCCCCGCGCGTCAGGCCCAGCTTGGAGGTCTTGATGGTATTGATGGCATCCAGCATCCCCTGGCGCAGCACGGCCGCCTCGCTGCCGCCAGGGCCCTGGCCCCTGCCATCGGGGTCGGCGGCGGCATCCCTGCCGACGCTGGCCGCCAGCGCCGCGCCGAGGGCGGCGGCGGCGCGCCGCGCGCGCCAAGCCCGCAGCAGGCGCCAGATCCCCCAGCCCGCCAGCCACACCAGGCCGGCCAGCAGGGTCCAGAGCACGGCGTCCTCGGGCGAGTCGGAACCCGCCCACACGAATGCCGCGAAGACAGTCAACGCGACGATGCCGGTTGCGGCCAGGAAGCGCCGGTCGGTGAGAAACTGCCAGAGTCGGGCCATAGTCGTTCGCTCGGATGAGGTGAATACCGCCGGCAAGTCTGGCATTATTTCCTCACCGAAAATTTGAGATGAGACAATTGACACGAGTGCGTCAACGCCGCATCACGCCGCGCAGGCGCAATTCGGCATGGCCGAAATCCATCATGGTCCAGCGCCCGCCCCAGGTCAGCCCGAGCGACTCGGCCACCTCCCCGTACAGCTGGTAGCCGCGCAGCGCCCACGGATCCTTTTCCGAGATCACCAGCTTGCCGTCGCGCCAGAACGCGCAGTCGGCCGCCAGGCCGTACTGGTGCCAGCTCTGGAAGGCACGCGCGTTGGTCACCTGGGAACCCATGCGCGCCAGCAGGTCCTGGCGCGCCGGGCTCCGGTATCCCTCCAGCAGCGCCATCTCGTAGCCGTGCCTTTCCTTCATGATGCGGAACACGAGCAGCAGGCGCTGGCTGAAGTCGGGATGCAGCAGGCCCCAGTTGCGGCTGGCGTCCACCAGCATCGGCCGCGCCAGTTCCACCTCGCGCGTGGTGAAGGCCAGCGGCGGCAGTGCGGCCGGCGGCACCAGGCGCTCGCCCTCGAGCAGCGCCGCCACCTGCGGGTCGACCACGGCCTCGAGCGGCTCGTAGCCGGGCAGCATGTCGGGATTGCGCATCAGGAGGGCCAGCAGCGACGGGATCAGCACCAGCGGCACGCCGATCGCGCAGAACACCCAGTGGCGCCGCAACAACATGCGCCAGTCGCGCAGGCGCAGTCGCGCCCCGGACCAGCCCGCCTGCACCGTGGCGCCGCCGGCGCGGCGCCAGCCACCGGCCCGCCACAGCAGGCGCCGCTGTAGCGCATCCAGGGATTGCAGCAGCGCGGCGCGTCCTGCGGGGAACACGGCCAGCCAGACCAGGCCGCAGGTCGCGCAAAAGTAGAGGAATGCGAGGAAGATCAGCATCGGTTTCTCCGATTTGTTTCTAATTGGAACTTGACTTACAAATCTTAGGAGTACCGCAGTGCGCCCTACAGACGAAAATCAAGCCGGCTCCAAGCGTCCCAACCTGATGTCGTCATCGCGCCGCGCCAACGGCGAGATCAATATCCTGGCAATGCTCGACGGCCGCTCCGGCCGGACGCTGTCGAAGCGCGGCCCGGCCCTGCCGTCGGCGCTGTGGTACGCGTCGGCGGCACTGCTCGCCTGCGCGCTGGTCGGCGCGCTGGCCTGGCTGGCC
>DAMAFT010000372.1:0-4964 GCA_031995805.1 Massilia sp. | reverse complement strand
TACTTGCCGTTGCGCTGGACGGCCGACGGCGCCCACACGGCATACGCGGCCCACGCCACGTTTTCCACGTCGAGCACGTGCTCGTGCTTCGTCCAGTGCACGAGGTCCGGCGACGAGAACGCGTTCAGGAAGGTCTGCTTCAGGTACGGCTCCCAGATCAGCTTCGACTGGGCGCGCATGCGCTGCTGCGCCGGCGTGAACGACGTCGATCGGTCCGGCTTGCCGTAGTCGTCCGAGTAGGTCGGATAGATCCAGTACCTGCCGCCGAAGATGCGGATCTCGGGGTCGGCGTACCAGCCGGGAACGATCGGGTTGGCGGCGTGGGCACTCGCGAGGGCGAGCGCGCAGGACAGGAACGACAGGGTGCGTTTCATACGCCCCGGGGACGTCTTCATCGGATGAGATCCTTTCGGCAGAGGGTAGCCGGCAGGCGGGCCGGCGTCCCGCATCTTACATCCGGTCGGGCACACGCGTTCGCTCGGGATGCTCGCGCATCGACTGGAACCGGTCGAATGGCACATCGCTCGTCGCAAATCCGTCGCGCACGCTCGCCGCTGCACCCAAGGACCGGTTCTTACTGGTTCCTGAGCTCCGCCGGCACGTCATACGCGAAACTCTTCGTATCGAACATCATCTTCCACGTGCGCGCCTCCACCGCCTGTCCGTCCAGCGTGCCGCCGGCGGTCACCGTGATCGGCACCGGGATGTTGCCGTTGACCGTGCCGGTGCGGTAGGTCCAGCGCCGCTTGTCGCAGCGCAGCGGCTCCTCGGTCTCGTCGATGCCCTCGTCCTCGGCGTCGGTCGCCGCCGCCGGGCGGTTGTACTCCTCCCACGCCGCCTTGGCCTCGTCGCACGGTCGGCCCGGATTCGATTCGCGCGAGGCCAGGAATTCGCCCAGCACCGCGATCTCGTCGCCGTGCGGCGCCAGCACGGTGTTCGTCACCGTCACCGGGAACAGTTCCGGGTCGGTGCCGGTCTGCGCCTTCACCACCCAGCCCCACAGGTTCTCGCTCAGGGCCTCGAAGTGCACCTGTTCCGGCCGCACCGCCTGCGTCGAGGGGTACTTGATCTGCGTGTTCACCTGCGCCAGGTTGCCGTCGTACGGGCGGTTCGGGTGGACGTGGAAGGCGCCGTAGATGGCGTTTTCGCTGCCGTCCACGGCCGCGCCGCTGGCGACGAAGTACAGCTCGTCGCCGTCGGCGCCGTCCGGGATCTTCGCTTGCTGTACCACCCGCATCAGGTAGGTGACGTTGTCGTCGCCGACGTACAGCCAGCCTTTCTTCGCCGTCGAATACTTGCCGTAGGTCTCGGCCATGACATTGTCGATCACGGCCGTCTCGTCGATCGCGACGCGCGGCGGACCGGCGTCGCCGTGCGACTGCCGGTACATCGCGTAGCCGACCAGCGCCAGCGCGAGCACGCCGACCGCGGCCAGCAGGTACAGCAGGCCGCGCAGCCAACGCCGGCGCGGACGTGCGGGCGCGGCTACCCCGGCGGGCGCGTCGGCGGATGGGTCCTTCAGGTCTTCCATGGTGTCCTCGTGATTGATGAACCGGTATGTGGATTATTCGATGGCGTAGGTGAACCGCCCCTGCTCGTCCGCCCCTACGGCGATGCGTGCGATCGGCGCGCCCTCCGCCATCTTCGCCAGCACGGTGCCGGCGATTTCGGGCAGCAGCGTGCCGTTCAGGATGGTGTCGACGTTGCGCGCCCCCGAGTCCACCTCGGTGCAGCGCGCCAGCACGGCCTCGACCAGCGCCTCGTCGTAGGTGAATTCGGCCTTGTGGTTGGCGGCCACGCGGCGGCCGATGCGGTCCAGCTTGAGTTCGATGATCTCGGCCAGGACATCGTCGGGAATCGGGTAGTACGGCACCACCTTCAGGCGGCCCAGGAAGGCCGGCTTGAACTGCTTGACCAGGGCCGGACGGATCAGTTCCTCCAGCTGCTCGGGCGCCGGCAGTTCCTCCTGCGGCTGGTTCAGGCAGGCCTGCATCATGGCGCCGGACGCCACGTTCGAGGTCAGGATGATGATGGTGTTGCGGAAGTCGACTTCGCGACCCTCCGCATCGTCCATCACGCCTTTGTCGAACACCTGGAAGAACAGCTCCAGCACGTCCGGGTGCGCCTTTTCCACTTCGTCGAGCAGCACCACGCTGTACGGGTTGCGGCGCACGGCCTCGGTCAGCACGCCGCCCTCGCCGTAGCCGACGTAGCCCGGCGGCGAACCCTTCAGGCCCGAGACGCTGTGGGCTTCCTGGTATTCGCTCATGTTGATGGTGACCAGCTTGCGCTCGCCGCCGTACAGCACGTCGGCCAGCGCCAGCGCCGTCTCGGTCTTGCCAACGCCGGACGGGCCGACGAACAGGAACACGCCCTGCGGCTTGTCCGGGTCGTCCATGTGGGCGCGCGCCGTGCGCACGCGCTGGGCCACCGCCTCGATCGCGTGCGGCTGGCCCAGCACGCGCTGCTCCAGCAAGTCCTTCAGGGTCAGTACGGTGCGGATCTCGTCCTTGACCATCTTGCCGAGCGGGATGCCAGTCCAGCCGGCGACGATGCCGGCGACGACGTGGCCGTCCACCTGCAGCGGTACCAGCGGCGCTTCGCCCTGCAACGCCTTCAGTTCCGCCTGCAGCGCCTGCAGGTCGGCGCCCGCGCTGGCGTCCCCGCCTTCCTCCAGGCGAGCGCGCGCCTCCCCGATCCGGCGTGCCAGCGCCTGCTCCTGTTCCCAGCGCGCGCGCAACTGCGCCAGTTCGTCTTCCATGCCGGCGCGCTTCGTCTCCAGCTCCTGCAGGCGCGCGCCGTGCACCGGGTTGCCGCCGGCCGTCTCGCGTTCCAGGCTCGCGCGCTCCATGGCCATGCGCTCCAGCGCGCGCGCCAGTTCCTCGATGCGCGCCGGCGCCGCGTCGCGGCCCAGCGCCACCTTGGCGCAGGCGGTATCGAGCACGCTGACCGCCTTGTCCGGCAGCTGGCGCCCGCTGATGTAGCGGTGCGACAGGCGCACCGCCTCGGTGATCGCCTCGTCGTGCACGCGCACGCCGAAATGCTGTTCCATCAGCGGCGCCATCCCGCGCAGCATCGCGCAGGCCAGTTCCTCGCTCGGCTCCTCGACCTTCACCACCTGGAAGCGCCGCGCCAGCGCGGCGTCCTTCTCGAAGTACTTCTTGTACTCGCCCCAGGTGGTGGCGGCGATCGTGCGCAGTTCGCCGCGCGCCAGCGCCGGCTTGAGCAGGTTGGCGGCGTCGTTCTGGCCGGCCGTGCCGCCGGCGCCGATCATCGTGTGGGCCTCGTCGATGAACAGGATGATCGCGTGTGGGCTCTTCTTGACTTCGTCGATGACGTTCTTGAGGCGGTTCTCGAACTCGCCCTTCACGCTGGCCCCGGCCTGCAGCAGGCCCATGTCGAGCGTATGGATCTCGACGCCCTTCAGCACGTCCGGCACGTCGCCCTGGGCGATGCGCAGCGCCAGGCCCTCGACCACGGCGGTCTTGCCGACGCCGGCCTCGCCGGTGAGGATCGGGTTGTTCTGGCGCCGCCGCATCAGGATGTCGATGGCCTGGCGGATTTCCGGATCGCGGCCGATCACGGGATCGACCTTGCCGTCGCGCGCGCGCTGCGTCAGGTTGGTGGTGAACTGGTCCAGCGCCGGCGTCTTCGATGCCGCCTGGCGGTCCAGTTCGCCCACCGGATCGGCGCCTTCCGGCGCGCGCCCGGTATCCGCCGTCGCCGGCGGCGCCTCCTGCGAACCGGCGGTGACCTCGTCGAAGCGGTGCTTGAGCCGGTCGAGGTCGAACTCGGCGAACAGCGGCGAATCGCGGTGCGCCAGCTGCGACAGTTCCGGATCGGCCAGCAGCGCCTGCAGCAGGTGGCCGCTGCGGATCTCGGCCGCGCCGCCGGCGCGCAGGTCCAGCGAGGCGATCAGCCAGGCATGCTCGAACAGCTTCGGCAAGCGCTCCGAGAACACCGGCGTGCGCGTGTTGCCGCTCCTGAACCTGGCCACCTCGGCCTGCAGGTCGGCTTCCAGTCGCTCGAGCGCGATGCCGCAACGGCGCGCGACGACGGCAAAGTCGCTGGCCGGCTGCTCCAGCAGCGCCAGCAACAGGTGCTCGATATCGACTTCGTATTGTCCCAGCGAGACGCACAGGCCGGCCGCGCGGCTGGCGGCGGCGCGGCTGGTGTCGTTCAGTTTGCCGATCAGCGTCTTCAGGTTGATGCTCATGCCAGCTCCTTCTCGTTCATATTGTTGGGCCCCTCACGAGGCATGGATCTCGTAGTGCAGGTCGGCGCGGTCGGCGGCTTGCGGCCCGTCCACCAGGAAGCCGTCCCAGCCCAGCCGGCCGCCCGCCTCGCGCCCGTCGTCCAGCGCGACGCCTTGCACGTCGGCCGCGCGCAGCACCAGTTTCACTTCGTATTCGAGCGACAGGCCGGTGAACATCGTCAGCATGCTGGCCAGCGCCCGCGCCGCCCGGCCGCCGGGCAGGAAGGTCTCGTAGGCGCGCCGGTCGAGCGGGCCGACCACCAGGCGCACGCGCAAGTCGCGCTGCCATACGCGGCTCCCGGCCAGGGCGCCGCCGCCCAGCGTGGCGTTGCCGATGCCGAGCACCGTCTGCTGGCGCGCCGGCACGTCGTACCAGCGGCCGACGAACTGCTCGGCACGCACCGGCTGGGCGAAGTATTCGGACAGCACGCGCGCGATCTGCACGGCGGACGCGGGACGCTGGCGCATCGCCGTGGCGAAATACGCCACCGACTCGTCCAGCACGCCTTCGCCGTGGTCGGACAGGCGCCGCCGCAGCGCGTGGTGGCCCATGCCGGCCAGCGACAACAGCAGCGGCAGGAAGCCGTCCTTCGCGCCGCGGTCGTATTTCAGCTCCAGCCGGTACTTGCTCCAGGCGCGGTAGAACAGCGCCAGCGTGCGGTTCGACAGGGCGTCGAGGAAGGCGCGCGGCCCCTCGTCGCGCTCGTAC
>DAMAFT010000371.1:0-4975 GCA_031995805.1 Massilia sp. | reverse complement strand
CAACGGCGCCGGCATCGCGCGCGATGCCGCCGGGCGCGGCCTGCGGGTGGTGCTGTGCGAAAAGGACGATCTCGGCCAGCATACCTCGTCCGCCTCGAGCAAACTGGTCCACGGCGGCCTGCGCTACCTCGAGCACTGGCAGTTCGGCCTCGTGCGCAAGGCGCTGGCCGAGCGCGAGGTGCTGCTCAGGAGCGCGCCGCACATCATCCGTCCGCTGCGCTTCGTGATGCCGCATGCGCCCGGCCAGCGGCCGGCCTGGATGATCCGCGCCGGCCTGTTCCTCTACGACCACCTGGCGCCGCGCGCCTTCCTGCCGCCGTCGTCCAGCCTGCAGCTGCGCGGCGATCCGGCGGGCGCGCCGCTGCAGCGCCGGTTCGCGCGCGCCTTCGCCTACGCCGATGCCTGGGTCGACGATGCGCGCCTGGTGGCGCTGGCCGCGCTCGACGCGCGCGAGCGCGGCGCGACGGTGCTCACGCGCACGCGCTGCGTGCGCGCCTGGCCGGAAAGCGGGCGCTGGGCCGCCAGCCTCGACGGCCAGGCCGGGCGGGGCGGCGTCACGCACGTGCACGCGCGCTGCCTGGTGAACGCCGCCGGACCCTGGGCGGCATCGTTCCTGCAGGACGTCGCCGGCATCGGCGCCGTGCGGCCGCTGCGGCTGGTCAAGGGCAGCCACATCGTGGTGCCGCGCCTGTTCGAGCATGGCGACGCCTACCTGCTGCAGCAGCCCGACGGCCGCATCGTGTTCGCGCTGCCCTACGAGGGGGCGTTCACGCTGGTCGGCACCACCGACGTCGAGTACACCGGCGAGACGGGAGCGAAGGGCGAGCAAGGCGAGCTCGACCGCGTGGCGATCAGCGCCATGGAAACCGCCTACCTGTGCGAGGCCGTCAACCGCTGCTTCGAGCGCCACATCGGCCCGGCCGACGTCGTGTGGAGCTATGCCGGGGTGCGCCCGCTGGTCGGCGATGCCCCGGCCGGCGCGGATGCCGGAGCCGGAGCGGGCCTGGCTGCCGCGTCCGCGCCGGCGGCGGCGCGCGCCAGCCGCGACTACCGGCTCGCATTCGACGACCGGCTCGGCGTGCCGCTGCTGTCCGTGTTCGGCGGCAAGATCACCACGTTCCGCAAGCTGGCCGAGCAGGCCGTCGACCTCGTCTGCCCGGCGCTGGGCCGCCAGGCGCGGCCGTGGACGGCGCAGGCCTGCCTGCCGGGCGGCGACCTGTACGGCAGGGTGCCGGTGGCGCGCGCCGTGCTGGAATTCGACGCCTGGCTGCGTACGCGCCGCCAGCAATACGCCTGGCTGCCGCCGGCGCTGCTGGAACGCTATGCGCGCGCCTACGGCACCCGGCTGGCCATCCTGTTGTCGGGCCGGCGCGCGCTCGCCGACCTCGGCGAGGAAATCGTGCCGGGGCTGTTCGAGGCGGAAGCGGACTACCTGGTGCGCCACGAATGGGCATTGACGGCGGCCGACATCCTGTGGCGCCGCAGCAAGCTCGGCTTGCACTTGCCGAAGGAAGCGGCCGGCATGCTGGACGGCTGGCTGGAGGCGCGCCGGCGCAGGGTGCTGGCGGCGTCGGGAAGCGGCGGATGGTGAGGTGGCTGGCGCACCGGCGCGCCGCAGCCAAGGTGTACCCGGCAATGCGACGGGTAGGGTGCGCACCCCGGTGCGCACCAACCGGTGCCGCGCCGGACGGAAGCCGAAAGACGTCCATCCGGCGCCGCGTGCCGCCGCCTCAGTTGGCGTTCTTCGCCAGCCAGGCGTCGATTTCCGGCAGGCGCTGCTCCTTGACCTTGATGCGGTCCTGGATCGCCGCGACGCTCGCCTCGACGTCGCCGCGGGCGCTGGCCGCCAGGTTGGCGCCGGCATAGGCGTTCAGCTTGCCGACCATGGCCGGGTCGGACGAACCGTAGGCCAGGCGCGCGTAGTAGCGGCTGCGCGAGGTGGCGTCGATGCGCTGGTTCATCTTGTCCTGGTTGGCCAGGGCGAAGTCGAAGGCCAGGTCCGGATACCGTCCGGCCACGGCGCCGATCATCGATGCGCTGCTGGTCAGGCCCGGCTCGTCGGTCAGGGCCAGGTCCAGCGCGCGCTGGGCCAGCGCCTTGTCGCGGGCGATGGCCAGCAGCACGTACAGGTTGGACTTGAGCAGCGGCGTCGTCTCGGCCCGGGCGCGCGCGCGCAGGCCGTCCCAGGTGGCGGCGTCGGCGTGCTGGGCCACCACGGCGAGGATGGTCTTGCGCAGCTGGCCGGGCACGGCTTCCGGATCCTTGTCCATCGCGGCGTAGCGGCGGCGCGCCTCGGCGATGACGCCGGTATCGCCCAGTTCGCTCAACACGCCGATCAGCTGGTTGCGCAGGTTGGCGACGGTGGTCGGTTCGCCGGCGCGGGCGCTCCAGCCGACCTGGGCCATGACGGGCGCCAGGCGCGCCACGGCGAAGGCGTCGAAGGCTTGCTGGCGTTGCGGCTCGCCGTTGTAGCGCGCGTGCCAGCCGGACAGGATGCCGGCGATGCGCGCCCACACCTGCGGTTCGGCGCCCAGCGGCGCGCCCTTGGCCAGGGCCAGCGCGTCGGAAGCCGGCTGCATGCCGGCCATGCCCAGCGCGGCGCTGTCGGACAGCAGGCCGATCTGGTCGATCGCGGCCAGTTTGTCGAACTGCTGCGCCAGGGCGGCGAACTGCGCCGGCGCATACAGCGTGCGGTAGTAGCCGCTCTGGCCGGCATTCACGACCACGGCGCCGCAGCCCGGCAGCGCGATCGTGCCCTTGCCGCCGGACACCAGGGTATTCGCCGCCTTGCCGCCCACGACCTGGGCGATGACCGGCACGCGCCAGGCCAGCGGCGCCTTTTCCGGCCGGTCGCGCGAGAACTCGGCCTGGGTCAGCGCCACGGTGGTCTTGCCGCCGGTGCAGGCCGGTTCGCCGACGCGGATCAGGGGTACGCCCGGCTGCAGCGTGAAGTCGTGGGCGATCGCCGTCACCGGCTTCTTCGCTGCCTTCTCGATCTGCTTCCACAAGTCGTCCGACACGGTATTGCCGTAGGCATGGGCTTTCATGTAGGCGCGCACGCCATTGCGCCAGGCATCCTCGCCCACGTAGGCCTCGAGCATGCGGATCACGGCCTCGCCCTTCTGGTAGGTGATCTCGTCGAAGGCCTGGCTGGCCTGCTCGACGGTCTCGATGTGCTGCACGACCGGGTGGGTGGCCGCGGTGGAGTCGCGCACCATGGCGCCGTCGCGGCCGCCGACCGCGCCCAGGTGGCTGTTCCATTCCGGATGCAGGCGCTCGGTGATGCGGCCTTCCATCCACGAGGCGAAGCCTTCGTTGAGCCACAGGTCGTCCCACCAGCGCATCGTGACCAGGTCGCCGAACCACTGGTGCGCCATCTCGTGGGCCGCGGTGACGAACACGTTCTGGCGGTCGCCCTGCGTGGAAATGGCCGGATCGAGCAGCAGCGCGTATTCGAAGGTGAAGATCGCCCCCCAGTTTTCCATCGCGCTGAAGAACTGGCTCTGGCCCGGGCCGGCGATGTTGTCCAGCTTCGGCAGCGGGTAGCGCACGCCGAAGTAGTCGTTGTATTCCTTCAGGATCGCCTTCGAGGATTCGAGCGCGAACCCGGCCTGCTGGACGGCGCCGCGGCGCGTGATCACGCCCAGTTCCGTGCCTTCGACGCTGGCCGTGGCGCGCTCGAAGTCGCCCATGCCGAAGAACAGCAGGTACGTCGACATCTTCGGCGTGCGCGCGAAGCGCACGTGCTGGCGGCCGTCCGGCAGGGTCTCGACCTTGCCCGGCATATTGCTGACCGCCAGCTGGCCGGCCGGCACCGTCACGTCGAGCGCGAAGCTGGCCTTGTACGCCGGCTCGTCCCAGGACGGGATCATGCGGCGCGCGTCCGAGTTCTCGAACTGGGTGAACAGGGCGCGCTGCTGCTTGCCGTCGGCGCCCGGGTAGTCGAGCGAGAACAGGCCCACGGCCTGGGTGCCGATCACGCCGGTGTAGTCGAGCGCCAGGCGGTAGCTGCCCGGCGCCAGCGGGCGCGCGAAGCGGAAGGTGGCGGTTTGCGCCGCGGTGTCCACCGTGGTGGTGGCGGTGCTCGCGGCGCCGCCGGCCGCCGGCGCGATGGTGGCGCTGGAGAACTTGAGGTCGGCGGCGTTCAGGGTGATGCTGTCGGTGGCCTTCGCGACCGTGACGGTGATGACGGCCCTGGCGCCGAAGGTCGCGCCGGCGGCGTCCGGCGTCAGCGACACGTCGTAGTGCGTCGGCGCGACGCCGCGCGGCAGCTGGGTGGTGGCCTCGGCGGCGGCCTTGGCGGCGCCGGCGGGCGCGGCGTGGGCGTGGAGGGCGGGCAGGCCGGCGAAGGCCAGGGCGATGGCGGCGGAAAGCAGGCGGCGGTGCATTGGAAGTCTGGGTCCTGGTTGTTTGTATGTATGTCGAACTTGCGCGTTGGATCTCGCACGACGGGCAAGGCCAAGGAGCGAATCTACGGGCAAAACGATGACGATGTCAACGCGGCAATGCGTTATGATCGGGTGCAATACGCCGATAACGCACAGGAACGAACAGGAGGATGACATGAAGCTGTACAGCGCCAGCCGCGCGCCGAATCCGCGCCGCGTATTGATGTTCATGGCCGAGAAGGGCATCGAAGGCATCGAGGTGGTGCCGGTCGACCTGGTGCAGGGCGAGCACCGCGACGCAGGCTTCCTCGGCAAGAACCCGCTGGCCCAGGTGCCGGTGCTGGAACTCGACGACGGCCGCATGCTGTCGGAAACGCGCGCGATCTGCACCTATCTGGAAGGGCTGCACCCGCAGCCCAACCTGATGGGCGAGGGCTTCGAGGAACGCGCCTTCATCGAGATGACGGACCGGCGCTGCGAGCTGCAACTGTTCCTGCGCATCGCCAACTGCATCCGCCACACGCACCCCGGCCTGGCCGTGCTCGAGCAGCCCCAGTTCGGCGCCTTCGGGGTGTCGCAGGGCGACA
>DAMAFT010000370.1:0-4981 GCA_031995805.1 Massilia sp. | reverse complement strand
GGCCGCCTGTTCGTAGGCGGCCAGCGCGTGCGCGCCGCCGCCGGCATCCTGCTCGGCCGCCAGCGCCAGCGCGGCGAGCGGGCCGGCGTGGGCGGGCGCGCGCCGCGCCCACTCCTGCAGGGCGCGGCGGTGCGTGCGCAGGCGTGCGCGCAGCGGCGCCGGCATGCCGTTCGGCTGGGCCAGCGCCAGCACAGCGAAAAGATGGTAGGGCAGCAGCTCGCAGGGCGGCACCAGCGGCGACAGCAGGCCGGCCGCCGCCTCCAGCGCGTCGCGCGCCACGGCGGCGTTGCCGCGCAGGCAGGCGTTCTGCAGCCGGGTCAGCCAGCAGCCGAACTGCGGGGCGTCGGGCATGGCGAGCGCGGCGCGCGGTGCCGACGGCGGCACGTCGACGCCGCCGGCCAGCATGCGCAGCAGCGCGATGCGCCCGTCGAGCTGGCAGGCGGCGACGCCGGTGATGCCGGCAACGGCGCGCGGCGCGGCCTGGCGCACGGCGTCCCGCACCGCATCCATGTATTGCAACAGTTCCTGCAGCGGCGCGCCGCACAGCATGCGCACGCCGGTCCACAGCACCGCATTGCGCGCCATGCTGGCGGCGTCGGCCGGCTCGATGCGGCAGGCTTCGGCCTGCAGCAGGGCGGCGTCGCGCAGCGGACCGGTGCGCGCCAGCACCAGCGCGGCATGCACGCGCAGCACGGGGGCGGCGACGGCCGCCGCCTCCGGCCGGCGCGCCAGCGCGGCGCAGGCCTGCGCCAGGTCCAGGGCGCGGCGCCCGCCGCGCAGGTGCTCCAGCGCCACGGCCGCCAGCAGCATCAGCGCCAGCAGGGTGGCGTCGCTCGGCCCGTCGGCCAGCGCGCGGCGGAGTTCGGCCTCGATCAACGTGCCGGGCAACCGGGCGGCATCGAACGCCTCCTGCAACTGGCGCGCCAGCGCCGGATCGGCATGGCCTGGCGCGGCCGGCAGGTGCGCGCCGGCCGTGCGCACCAGTTGCCAGGCGCGGCGGCTGGCCTGCTCCTGCGCGTCGGCATCCTGCGCCGGCTGCAGGGGGCCGGGACGAAGGTCGCGCGTCGGACCTGGCACGAGGCCGGAAACGGGTCCGGTGAGGATCGGGAAAGCTGGTGAGTTCATCGGCGCATGCTGGATAAGGGCCGCCGGCGTGGCTTGGGCCAGGGTCGGACCAGTATCGCGTCGGCGTAGGAATATCCCCTCATACGAAAGAAGGATCGCAGTGCAGCAATCCGGCCTTTTTCCATGCGAATCGGGAAAAAACCCGGCCCGGCGCATCGGATTCCCTCCCGTCACGCCGCCAGCGGCCGCGCCAGCAGCGGCAGGTCGTGGCGGCGTTCCCCGCTGGCCGCGGCCAGCGCACTGGCGACGGCGGCGGCCATCGGTCCCTGGGCCGCTTCCGCCACGCCCAGGAACGGCTGGCCGGGCTGGTCCAGCAGGTCGACCTCGATCCGTTCCGGGACCCCGGAAAAGCGCAGGATCGGGTAGCTGCTCCAGTCGATGCTGGCGATGCCCTGGGCGCCGTAGCGCAACTGCTCGTGCAGCGTCCAGCTGGCCGACTGGATGATCGCGCCTTCGAGCTGGTTGCGCGCGCCGTCCGGGTTCACCACCTGGCCGCAGTCGGCGGCGCAGGCCACGCGCAGGATGCGCACGGTGTTGCGGTCCGGGTCGATCTCCAGTTCCAGGGCGATCGCCACCCAGGCCATGAGGTTCTTGTACTGGCCGAAGCCGAACCCGATGCCGCGGCGTGCCGCGGGTTTGGTCGGCATGCCGGTGCGCCAGCCGAACATCGCGGCGGCCCGTTCGATCACGGCGCGGGCGCGCGGCTGGCCGCGCAGGTGCGCCAGGCGGAATTGCACGGCATCCATGCCGGCGAGGCGCGCGAGCTGTTCGACCGTGCCCTCGATGGTGACGATGTTGATGTGCGCACCCAGCGAGCGCATGGCCGAGGTGCGCAGCGGCGTCACCGGTAAAAAGTGGTTCACCACGCGCGCGTTCGGGATCTCGTACAGCGGCAGCGCGTTGCGGTCGCCGCCGCCCTCGGGCTGGGGCATCGGCAGCGAGGGCGAGGGCGCGATCGGCCGCGCCAGCAGCCAGGCGGGCACCAGCTTGCCTGCATTCCCGGGGCGCTCGTTATGCGAACCGCTCCACAGTTCGTAGTCCCACCAGTCGATCCGGCCGGTGTCGTCGAGGCCGGCGCGCACCTGGGTCACCATGGCCGGCGCATACGGCTCCCACATGTTTTCCTGCTCGCGCATGAGCTGTACGCGCACCGGGCGGCCGGGCGCGGCGCGCGCCAGCAGGGCGGCGTCGGCGGCCACGTCGTCGGCGCCGTTCTGGCCGTAGCAGCCGGAACCCTCGGTGTGGATGCAGCGGACCTTCTCGAGCGGCATGCCGGTCAGCTCGGCCAGCGCGGCGCGCAGCGGGAACACGCCCTGGGTGTGCGTCCAGACCGTCAGCACCCCGTCGACCAGCTGGCCGACGGCGCACGACGGCCCGATCGAGCCGTGCAGCACGTACTGCTTGGTGTAGCGCGCGCCGACCGCGCGGCGGCCATCGGGGGGCGCCGCCGGTACGCGGCCGCGGCGCAGGATCTCGATGTCCTGCGCGGGCAGCCGCTGCAGCGTGGCGTGGATGGCGCCGGGTTCCGGCAAGGTGGCGCCGCCCTCCCAGCGCACTGCCGCGTGCAGCGCGTTCATCGCCGTCACGGCCTGCCATTCGCCGTCGGCCAGCACCGCCAGGTAATCGCCGTCGCGGACCACCTGGCGCACCCCGGGCAGGACGCGCACGGCGGCCAGGGCGGCGTCCAGGCCCGTCGTCGCCAGGCGCGCGCCGGGGCGCGGCGGCCGCACCACGCGGGCGTGCAGCATGCCGGGCAGGCGCATGTCCTGCACGTAGGCGGCGCCGCCGGCCAGCTTGGCCGGGATGTCCACCCGCGGCAGCGCCTTGCCGATCAGGCGGTAGCTGGCCGGATCGCGCAGCGGCGAAGTGCGCTGCGCCATGCGGTGCAGGTCGATGCCGCGGATCGCCTCGCCGTAGTGCATGCTGCGCCCGTCCGGCGCCCGCGCGCGCCCGGCGCGCAGCACGACGCGTGCGGCGTCCAGCCGCCACTGCGCGGCGGCGCCGGCGCGCAGCAGCGCGGCGACCTGGGCGGAGGCATGCAGCAGCGCCGTGCCGCTGTCGGCGATCGAGTGGCTGCCGGCCGTGAAGCCTTCGTTGGGGGTGAGCGCGGTGTCGCCGGCGATGAAGCGGATCGCTCCCGGCTCCAGCTCCAGCTGTTCGAGCGCGACCTGGATCAGCGCCGTGCGCACGCCGGTGCCGAGTTCCACCTTGCCGCTGCAGACCGTCACCTTGCCGTCCGGCGCCACGCGGATCCAGGCGTCCAGCAGGGGCGTGTTCTTCAGGCTGCCGGGCAGGCGCGCGTCGGCCAGCGGCGGCAGGCCCATGGCGTTGAACTCGGCCAGCGCGGTGGCGGGCAGCATGGAAAAGCCCAGCACCAGCGCGCCGCGCCGCACGAAGGCGCGCCGCGCCGGGTCGACATCCTTGTCGATGACGCTCATGCCAGGCCCTCCTGCGCCACTTCGCGGATCGCCGCGAGAATGCGATGGTGGGTGCCGCAACGGCACAGGTTGGGTTCCATCCAGGCGCGGATCCGGGCCTCGCTCGGGTGCCGTTCGCGTTCCAGCAGCGCCTGGGCGCGGGCGATCATGCCGGCGATGCAGTAGCCGCACTGGGCCGCCTGGTGCTTCAGGAAGGCGGCCTTCAGGCGCCCCGGGCGCTCGACCGTGCCCAGGCCCTCGACGGTGCGCACGCTGCGGCCCTCGAGGGCGGCGAGCGGCGTCAGGCAGGAAAACACCGGCTTGCCGTCGACGATGACGGTGCAGGCGCCGCACTGGCCCATGCCGCAGCCGAACTTGGCGCCGTTGAGTTGCAGCTCGCCGCGCAGCACGTACAGCAGCGGGGTGGCCGGATCGGACTGCAGCGCCTGGCGCTTGCCGTTGATGGTGACGTTGGTGCTCATTGTTCGGACTCCTTGCGTAGCCTGGCGCTGGCGGCGGCGACGTCGCGCCAGGCGGGTTGGCCGGCCAGGCCGGTACGGACGTAGTCGGCCAGCGCGGCGACCTGGGCGTCGGTCAGCACGTCGCGGAACGGCGGCATGTAGACGTTCGACGCCGGCTGGTTCCACGCGATGCCCTGCTGGACGGCCTGGATGAAATTGGTGGGGCTGGCGGACTGCAGCGCGCTGCTGCGCGCCAGGGATGGGCGCTGCGCCAGGCGCGTCATCGGCGCGGCCGCGCCGTGGCAGGCGGCGCAGGCGGCGGCGAACAGGCGCGCGCCGGCGCCGTCCGCCGGCAGCCGGGCGGGCGCCTGCGCCTGCACGGCCGCCTGCTGCGTCCGCGCGGGCGCCGGTTCCTGGATCGACATCAGGTAGGCCGCCATCGCCTCGACGTCGGCGCGCGGTACTTCGGCCAGGCGCTCGGTCACGGGACGCATCGGGCCCTTGGCGGCGCCGTGGGCGAGCGACAGGCCGCCGCGCAGGTAGTCGACCAGCTCCTGTTCGCGCCACGGCATCGCGGCGGCGGCCAGGCGGGTGAGGTCGGGCGCGTCCCAGCCGTCGATGGTGCCGCCGTGGAAAGCCGGGCTGCGCTCGCCGCCGGCCAGCGTCAGGCCGCTGTGGCAGGACGCGCAGTGGCCCAGCGTGTCGACCAGGTAGCGGCCGCGCGCCAGCGGCGTTGCCTGTTGCGCCGGGATCGTACTGTCGCCCGGCCGCAGGTACAGCACGTTCCAGGCCGCCAGCAGCGGGCGGAAGTTCAGCGGGAACGCCAGGTCGTTGGCCGGCTGCTCCACTTTCACCGGCGCGCGCGTCATCAGGTAGCGGTAGGCCAGTTCGATGTCGTGGTCCGACATGCGCGTGTAGTGGATGTAGGGGAAGGCCGGATACAGCAGGTGGCCGTCGCGCGCCACGCCTTCGCGCAGC
>DAMAFT010000369.1:0-4995 GCA_031995805.1 Massilia sp. | reverse complement strand
GAACGGGCGCGTGCTCTTGAGCGTCAGCAGCGCGCCGGCGACCAGCAGGGCGCCGGCGATCGACTGGACGTTGCGCGCGCGCGGGCTGGCGAAGTCGATCGCCGCCGTGGTCCCGTCGTGCAGGCGCGCCGTGGCCGTCAGCGCGCAGCCGTGCACGCGCATCCAGGCCAGCGCGGCGCCGGCCAGCAGTTCCCACACGCGGCTGGCGGGCGAATAGAAGGTGGCGCTGGGATACCGGTGCAGGCCGCCGACGTTGACCAGGAACGAGGCCAGGCCCAGCCCCAGCGCCAGCAGCAGCATGAGGTGGCGGCGCCGGCGCGCCAGCAGCAGCAGCACGGGCCAGAAGATGTAGAACTGTTCCTCGATGCCGAGCGACCACAGGTGCAGCAGCGGCTTGGTCTCGGCCGCCGTGTCGAAGTAGCCGACCTCGTTCCACAGCACGAAGTTGGCGACGAAGCCGGCGCCGCCCAGCACGTGCTTGCCGAGCTGGGCGAGTTCGTCCGGGAACAGCGCGAACCAGCCGAATGCCAGCGTGGCGCCCGTCACCACGAACAGCGCCGGGAAGATACGGCGGATGCGGCGCGCGTAGAAGTCGACGAAGGTGAAGGTGCCGCGCTGCAGGTTAACGATCAGGATGCTGCCGATCAGGAAGCCGGAAATCACGAAGAACAGGTCGACGCCGGCGAAGCCGCCGCGCAGCGCGCCGGGGAAGGCGTGGAACACCATCACGGACAGGACGGCGATCGCGCGCAGCCCGTCGATGTCGGGGCGGTAGGGCGGATGATAGGAAGGCGCCGCCGCCGGCGCGGCGGCGTGCGCGGGAGCGTGCTGGGACTCGACGATCATGGGCGGCGTGCGAAGCGGGGGGCGTTAAACGCGGTAGTGTATGTCATGCAACATGGAAATGGAACGGGGTTGTTCGAACCCCACGCCGGCCCGGCCGCCGGCAGCCGCGTGTCACTGCAGGGGCGCGCCCAGCGCCTCCAGCCGCTCGCGCGGATGCGGCCGCGCCGGTTCCAGCGCCAGCGCGCGCCGGTAGCTGGCGATCGCCGCGTCGCGCTCGCCGGCCGCCTCGCTGGCCTCGCCCAGGCCGTCGTAGAGGAAGTCGAAGCGTTCCGGATACAGGCGCACGCCCAGGCGCAGCACGCGCATGGCGTCGGCCGCGCGGCCCTCGCGCAGCAGCTTCATGCCCCAGTCGTGCAGTTGCAGCGGATCGAAGGACAGTTCCGGATTGCGCGCATGCAGGCCGTCGTAGATGGCGTCGATGCGCGCGAAGCCCTGCTGGCCGAGCTGGTCGAGGAAGGTGTCCATGGTCGGGGCGGCGCCGGCTGCGCGGCGCACGGCGAACGAGACCAGGCCGGGCGGCGTGGCGCCGGGCGCCAGGTCCGCGTCCAGCTGCCGGCGCGCGGCGGCGTCGTTCTTCAGGCGCGCGTCGAGGAAGCGCTGGATCGTGCGCGCGGTGGCGCCGTAGGCCAGGGCGGCCTGCGCGCGCGTGCGGCCGCGGAATACGGCCTCGGGCGCCATGCGCAGCGACCACGACGAGAAATCCATGTGGCTGGCCGTGTCCATCGTGGCCAGGTAGACGTCGGCGTAGCGCAGCCGCGCCAGCAGGTCGGCGCCGATGCCGTTGTCGTCGTCGCCGCTTGCTGCGCCGGCCTGGCCGGCGCCCTGCACGCGGTTCACGTACAGCAGCGGGACGTCCAGGCTTTCCGGCGTCACGTAGCGCGCCGCGCGCGGGCCGCCGTTGACGTATTCGCCGGCGGCGCGCAGCGAGCCGTCCAGGCTGACGAGCGCGCGAATGCGGTCGTCGCGCGCCGCGGCCAGCACGTTTGCCAGTCCGCCCCAGCTGTAGCCGACCACGCCGATGCGTCCGGTGTCGGCCTGCTGCAGGGTATGCGCGTAGCCGACCAGGAAGCCGATGTCGGCGGCCTGCGCCTCGGCGCCTTCGAGGTCGGCCGTCATCGCGTGCGAGCGCGGACCCAGCGAGGCGCTGGCGATCACGATATAGCCCTGGCTGGCCAGGTACTCGCACAGGTCGGCGTTTTCCATCGCGTAGGCGCTGTGGCTGGGCGCGTAGATCACGACCGGGAACTTGCCGGGGCGCTCGGGCGCGTCGCGCAGGGCGCGCACCCGCTGCTCCAGTTCGCGCCGCACACGGGCGCCGTCGGGACCCGCGGCGCGGCCCTCGACCAGCAGTTCGGTGGCGCGGCGCACCTGGTCCGGCGTGCGGCTGAACTCTTCCTCGGTCGCGACGGTCGCCACGTAGTCGCGGTAGTTCATGGCGGCGCCGCTGCCGATGGCCGGATACCAGACCAGTGTCTGCAGCGGGCGCGAACGGTCGGCGCTGGTGGCCTGCGCCGTGACCGGATTGCGCGCCGGCTGGTAGACGCGCGCGCGATCGTACTGCTGGCGCACGTGGAAGCCGACGCGGTACGGGCCGGGCGCGGCCGCCAGCTGGAAGTCGGGAGACGCGGAAGCCGTGGCGGCCGCGGCGGCGCCGGCGGCCATGGCGCATGCCAGGGAAAGGACGGACAGGATGCGGGCGGTCAGGATGCGGGGCATGGTGTGGGATCGCTTTCGGCGTCCGCATGGCATGCGCCATGCGGGTGTTACTGTTGATGCAACATTATATGCCGAATCGACAGCCGATCCATGTAAACCTGCGGGCCGCCGCCACGCCGCTCACGGGGTGCCGGCCGCCATGGCGCCGAGCGCCTCGAGGCGCGCGCGGGCATGGGCCCGGTTCTGCTCGGGACTGCGGTTGATGAACGCCAGCGCTTCCTTGTCGTCCTTCAGGTAGGCGTCGAAGAAGCGCTGGATGTAGCGCGCGGTCCAGTTGTAGGCTTGCGCGGCTTCCTCGCGCGTCTGGTCCGCGAAGGCGGCGTCGCCGTTGATGCGCAGGACCCACGAGGAAAAGTCCGTGTGGTTCAGCAGGTGCATGGTCGCGATGTACACGTCGGAATAGCGCATGCGGTTCATCAGGCTGAACGTCGTGTCGGTGCCGTTCCCGTTGATTTCCTCCAGCGGGCGGTCGCGCCGGGCCACGTACAGCATCGGGATGGCCAGGCGTTCCGGCGTGGCCAGGCGGTCGTCGCGGGCGGCGGCCAGCACGTTCGCCAGTCCGCCCCTGCTGAAGCCGACCACGGCCACGCGCTGCATGTCGGCCTGCCCGACGGTCCTGGCCTGGGCGATCAGGAAGGCGATGTCGCCGGACCGGGCGTGCAGGCCCTCGAGGCCGGCGCTCATGGCGCGGGCGCGTGCCCCCCGCGAGGCGCTGGCGATCACGATGTAGCCCTGGCTGGCCAGGTATTCGCACAGGTCGGCGTTTTCCATGGCCGGGGCGCCGTGGCCGGGCGCATAGATCAGCACCGGGAAGCTGCCGGGCAGCGCCGCGGCGTCGCGCCGCGCCAGCATCGGGCGTTCCAGCGCCCGCGCCAGCCCGGGCGCGTCGAAGCGGTCGTCGGTGGCGATGTTCCCCACGTAGTCGCGGTAGCGCACCGGCTGGCCCTGGCCGGCGGCCGGGTACCAGACCAGCGCCTGCATCGGGCGGGCGCGCTCGCCGGTCGTGGGCCGGGCGGCGACGGTGTCGCGCGTGCGCCGGTAGCCGCGCGCGCGGTCGTACTGCTGCTGGATGCGCAGGCCGACGCCGTAGGGCCCGGCGGGCGGGACGAAGGCGAGGTTCTGCGCCGCGGCGGGGATGGCGGCGAGGGCCAGCAGGAATGCAAGAAGGATGGGAAGCATTGTTGTAATATCGTGGTCGGCGGTTGGGCGGCTGTCGTCGGAGCAACGACAGCATAGCGAGGCGGGCCCGGCCGCATGTACTGTCATTTATTACGGGCCGGCGCGCGGCCCAGGGCGATGGGGTAACGATGCAAGCAGACCGGCAGTGGCGGCAAACCTGGCAGGAGCGCCTGGCCGGCGTGCAGACCGAGGCCGACCTGCTGGCCGTGCTGGCGCGCGCGGCGCATGAACTCGGCTTCGAATACTGCGCGCTCGGGATGCGCCTGCCGCTGCCGCTGTCGAACCCGAAGATCGTCATGCTGAACAACTACGCGCCGTCCTGGCGCGAACGCTATGCGGCCGCGCACTACGTGAGCGTCGATCCGACCGTCGCCCACGCGCTCGCGTCGACCCGGCCGGTGCTGTGGTCGGACGACGTGTTCGCGGGCGCGCCCGAGTTGTGGGAAGACGCGCGCGGCCACGGCCTGCACACCGGCTGGGCCCAGCCGGTGCACGACATCAAGGGCGTCGCCAGCCTGCTGACGCTGGCGCGCTCGCACGAGGCGGTGTCGGCGCACGAAGCCGATGCCAAGACGGAACGGGTCGCCTGGCTGGCGCAGGCCGCGCACGAGGCGCTGGCCGGCGTGCTGGCGGCCAGGCCGGACGGCGCCGGCGCGATCCGGCTGACCGGCCGCGAAATCGACGTGCTGCGCTGGGCCGCGGACGGCAAGACGGCGTCCGAGACGGCCGAGATCCTGCGCATCGGCGAGCGTACCGTGCTGTTCCACATCGACAACGCGCTGCGCCGGTTGGGCGCCGCCAACAAGACGTCCGGCGTGCTCAAGGCCGCGCTGCTGCGCCTCATTTGACGCGCTGCGCGGCGATTTTCGGCAAAGCCGCCGCGCGCATCCGCTAGAATGGCGGATTCTTTGACTCCTACCAACATCATCATGACTCAGAACGAACTCAAGCAGGCGGTAGCCCGCGCCGCCATCGACTACGTGGTCGACGGCGAGATCATCGGCGTCGGCACCGGCTCGACCGCCAACTACTTCATCGACGAACTGGCCAAGATCAAGGAGCGCATCAAGGGCGCGGTGGCCTCGTCGGAAGCGACCGCGAGCCGCCTGCGCGGCCACGGCATCGACGTCCTCGACCTGAACGACGTCGAATCGATTTCCGTCTACGTCGACGGCGCCGACGAGATCGACGCCTCGGGGGCGATGATCAAGGGCGGCGGCGCGGCGCTCACGCGCGAGAAGATCGTGGCGTCGG
>DAMAFT010000368.1:0-4995 GCA_031995805.1 Massilia sp. | reverse complement strand
CCAAGCAGGGCGACCTCGACCTGCGCTTCACGCCCTCGCCCACCGCCCAGGAAGGCATCCAGGGCCATGCGATCGTGGCCGCGCGGCGCGGCGACGGCTACCGCAGCGAAGTGGCGCTGGAGGGCACGCACGGCCCGCTGCGCGTGCGCGGCCGCGCCGACGGCTACGACCCGGGGCGCAAGCTGCTGGAAGAAGTCAAGACCTACCGCGGCCAGCTGGCCAGCATTCCCGCCAACCACCGCCACCTGCACTGGGCGCAGCTGCGCACCTACGGCCACCTGCTGTGCGAACAGCTGGACCTCGAGACGGTCGACCTGGCCCTGGTCTACTTCGACATCGGCAGCCAGCGCGAGACCGCGTTCGCGGAAACGCGCACGCGCGCCGAACTGGCCGCCTTGTTCGCCGACCAGTGCCGCCGCTTCGTCGCCTGGGCCGAACAGGAACTGGCGCACCGCGCGGCGCGCGACGCGGCGCTGGCCGCGCTGCGCTTCCCGCACGGCGACTTCCGCCCCGGCCAGCGCCAGCTCGCCGAGGCGGTGTTCCGCGCCAACGCCGGCAAGCGCTGCCTGCTGGCGCAGGCGCCGACCGGCATCGGCAAGACCGTCGGCACCCTGTTCCCGGCGCTGAAGGCGATGCCCGGCCAGCAGCTCGACAAGCTGGTGTTCCTGGCCGCCAAGACCCCGGGCCGGCAACTGGCGCTGGACGCCGCCGCCACGCTGAAATCCGCAGCGGGGCCGGACATGGCGCTGCCGCTGCGGGTACTGGAACTGGCCGCGCGCGACAAGGCCTGCGAACATCCCGACAAGGCCTGCCGGGGCGACTCCTGCCCGCTGGCGCAGGGCTTCTACGACCGCCTGCCGGCCGCGCGCGCGGCCTGCCTGGAGGCGCCGCTGCTGGACCGCGCCACCCTGCGCGCCACCGGCCTGGCGCACGGCGTCTGTCCCTATTACCTGGGCAGCGAGATGGTGCGCTGGAGCGACGTCGTGGTGGGCGACTACAATTACTGGTTCGACGGCAGCGCCATGCTGTACAACCTGGCGCAGGCCGATGGCTGGCGCGTCAGCGTGCTGGCCGACGAGGCGCACAACCTGGTGGCGCGGGCGCGCGGCATGTACGGCGCCGAACTGCAACGGGGGGCGCAGCGGGCGGCACTGCAGGCGGCGCGCGCGGTGGCGCCGGCGCCGGTCGCCAAGGCGCTGGAAAAGCTGGGCCGCGCCTGGACCGCGGCGGGCAAGGACGCGCCCCTGCCCTACCAGGTGCTGGACAAGCCGCCGGCGAAGTTCGTCGACGCGCTGGCCGCGGCCGTGAGCGCCATCACCGAGCACCTGGCCGACAGCGCCGTGCCGCTCGATGCGGCGCTGCGCGACTTCTATTTCGACGCCATGCAGTTCGCGCGCCTGGCCGAATCGTTCGGCCCGCACTCGCTGTTCGACCTGGCGCGGGCGGACGCGCGCGACACCGTGCTGTGCATCCGCAACGTGGTGCCGGCGCCTTTCCTGGGCCCGCGCTTCGCGTTCGCCCATTCGACCACGCTGTTCTCGGCCACGCTCAGTCCCTGGCATTATTTCGCCGACCTGCTGGGCATGCCGCTCGATACCGCGTGGATCGACGTCGAGTCGCCGTTTCGCGCCAGCCAGCTCGACGTGCGCGTGGCCGGCGCCGTCTCTACCCGCTACCGCGAGCGCGGCGCCTCGCTGGCCCCGATCGCCGCCATCATGGCGCGCCAGTACCGCGAGCGGCCCGGCAACTACCTCGCCTTCTTTTCCAGTTTCGACTACCTGGCGCAGGCGCTCGAGCGCTTCGAGCGCGAGCATCCGGACATCCCGACCTGGCGCCAGGCGCGCCGCATGAGCGAGCCGGAACGGGCCGACTTCCTGGGACGCTTCGTGGCGGAGGGACGCGGCATCGGCTTCGCCGTGCTGGGCGGCTCGTTCGGCGAAGGCGTCGACTTGCCGGGCGAGCGCCTGATCGGCGCCTTCGTCGCCACGCTCGGCCTGCCGCAGGTGAACCCGGTCAACGAGCAGCTGCGCCGGCGCATGGACGAGATGTTCGGCGCCGGCTACGACTACACCTACCTGTATCCCGGCATGCAGAAGGTGGTGCAGGCGGCCGGCCGGGTGATCCGCACCGAGCGCGACCGCGGCACCGTCTGGCTGATCGACGACCGCTTCGCGCGCGCCGAGGTGCGCGCGCTGCTGCCCGCGTGGTGGCGGGTCGATGCGGCCGGCACGGCTAGCGCATCGCCTCCTTGAGCTTCTGGTAGCCGCTGCGGCTGATCGGCACGCGCGCGCCGCTCGCCAGCAGTGCGCAATGGCCGTCCTTGCCGGCCGGCTCGATGCGCGCGATGGCGGCCAGGTTGACGATGTAGGAGCGGTGCACGCGCAGGAAGGCGGACGGATCGAGCTGCCCTTCCAGTTCGGCCAGGCGCTGGCTCTTGAGCCAGCGCCGTCCGCCCGCGCAGACGGCGACGTAGTCGTCCTCGGCCTCGATGTAGTCGACCTGCGCCACCGGCACCACCTGCACGCGCGCGCCGTCGCGGATCAGGATGCGTTCCAGCGGCGCGTGGCGGGCGCGCGCCTCGGCCGCCAGCGCATCCAGCGCCCGATCCGCCTGCGCCTTCTGCGGCGCCGGCTGCTGCAGGCGCGCGCGCGCATGGGCGAGCGCCTGCTCCAGGCGGGCGCGCGAGAACGGCTTGAGCAGGTAGTCGAGCGCATGCACCTCGAAGGCGCGCAGCGCGAACTGGTCGTAGGCCGTGACGAACACGTAGTGGGCGTGCGCGCCGGCCAGCTCCACCACCTCGAAGCCGTCCAGCCTGGGCATCTGGATGTCGAGGAACACGAGGTCGGGCTGCAGCTCGCCGATGGCCTTCACGGCCTCGAAACCGTTGGCGCATTCGCCCACGATCTCCACGCCGGCTTGCGCGCCCAGGTATTCGCGCAGCACGGCGCGCGCCAGGTGTTCGTCGTCCACGATCAGTACACGCATCTCAATCCTCCGCTGTCTCGTCGTGCGCGGTTTCGGCGGGCAGCGCCAGTTCGACCCGGAAGCGGCCGCCCTCCCGCGTCCAGTGCGCGCTGGCCCGGTGGCCATAGGCGGCGGCCAGGCGCCGGCGCACGTTTTCCAGGCCCGTCCCGGTGCCCTTCGCGCGCGCCGGCGCCGGACCGCCTTCAGCGTCGACGTCGTTGTCGACGCGGATCCGCAGGATCGAGCCGGCGCGCTCGGCCTCGATGCGCAGCAGCCCCGGCCCGGTCATCCGGCCGATGCCGTGCTTGATCGCGTTCTCGGCCAGCGGCTGCAGCAGCATCGGCGGCAGCAGGCACGCCGCCGCGCCGGGTCCGATTTGCGCCTCGAAGCGTAGCCGGTCGCCGAAGCGCACCTGCTCGATCGCCAGGAAGTGTCGCACCAGCTGCAATTCCCTGTCCAGCGCGACCTTGCGGTCGGCATGCAGGCCCAGGCTCAGGCGGAAGAAATCGGCCAGCTGCAGCGTCATCGCGCGCGCGCCGGCCGGGTCGATCGCGGTCAGGGCGCTGACGGAGTTCAGGCTGTTGAACAGGAAGTGCGGATCGACCTGGGTGCGCAGCATGCGCAGCTCGGCGTCGCGCGCGGCCAGCATCATCTGCAGGCGGTCGGTTTCCAGCCGGCGCCCGCGCTCGGACTCGATCAGCAGGTAGTTGACCGCCGCCGCCAGGCCGTACAGCAGCACGCCCAGGCCGAACATCGATGCCGTCAGCGCCGCCGTCATGACCAGGGCGCCGTCCGCTTGTCCGGCGATCGCGCCGAGCAGGCCGTTCCAGGCCGCGCCGATGACGCACCACAGCAGCGCCGCGCTGGCCGCCGTGACGGTCATGCCGGCGCCGATCGCCAGCGGATGCTTCTGCCCCAGCGGATAGGCGCGGCACACGTAGTAGGCCGAGTAGCCGGTCGCCACCGCGTACAGCAGCGCCAGCGGCACGGCGAACGCGGCCGCCATCCACCAGCCGGCGCCGCCCGCCGCCAGCATCCCCGCCAGCAGCAGGCCGAGCATGGCCCACGCGAGCAGGTACAGCAGTGCGCTGCGCCAGCCGGCGAACACGCCGTGCATCAACGCACCCGCATCAGTTGCGGACCTCGACGCCGCCCATCACCGCATAGCCGCGGATCACCAGGCGCTTGCTGCCGTCCGGCGGCGTGGCCGTCTTTTCCGAGAAGCCGCCCATCACCGGCGTGCCGTTCAGGATGACGGTCCAGTCGGGCGGTACCTTGATGTTGATGCCGCCCCAGATCGTGAAGACGTTGATCACGGCTTCCCGGACGATCGAGGCGTCGCGCAGGTCGAGCATGCAGCCGCCCATGATGGCGGTGATCTCGCCGCCGCGGAAGTCGCGCGTGACCAGGCGCCGCTCGAAGCCGCCCAGCACGGCGACGATGTCGACCAGGTCGTCGGCGCCGCTGCTGCTGCTGCTGGCTGCGCCGCCGTCGTCGACCTGCAGGCCGGCCGCGCCGCCCTTGTCGAGCGAGACGCGGCGCACCCGTCCCGGCCCCAGCGAGCGGTACAGCACCAGGCCGCCGAGGGCGATCATCACCAGCGGCCACAGCGTGCCCCAGCTGACGTACAGGATGCCGAGGCGGCTCAGGATCATCAGCACGCCCAGGCCGATCAGCACCGAGCCGACGTAGCCGCTGCTGCGCGGCCCGTTGCCACTCATGCCGGTCAGGGAGACCGCGCCGGCCACGATGAGGGCCAGCGGCCAGAAGCCCACCGCATGGCGGAAGTCGAGGATGTCGAGGTTATCGAGCAGGAACAGGACGCCCATCCCGATCACCAGCAGGCCCAGGACGACCTGGCTGGACGCACGGCTGCAATCATTCGCCATGGCGGTTGCCTCCCTTGAAGCGGCGTTCGGCGATCGGCCGGATCGCCATCGTGATGCCGGAAATGATGATGAACAGCGGCCAGCTGTTACCGAAGGTCAGGCCCCACAGGCCTTCGAACACGGCGAACAGCCACAGGCCGAT
>DAMAFT010000367.1:0-5001 GCA_031995805.1 Massilia sp. | reverse complement strand
AGCTGGCGCGCGACGCCGCCGAGCCGGACAAGCTCAAGCGCCTGCGCAGCCTGATCGACGAGCGCGCCGGCCACTGGCTGGCGATGCGCGTCGAAGAGGCCAAGATCGCGCTGTCGGATACGCCCGAGGTCGCGCTGGCGCTGGACCGGCTGGACCCGCCGGAACTGCTGCGCGTCACGCGCGCCGGCTTCGCGGCGGCGATCGGCGGCCTGGTCGACCAGGTCGGCGCCACCGTGCAGCGCCTGCTGGCCGACGCCGGCGTGGCGCCGGAACGGGTCGACACGGTATTCTTCACGGGCGGCTCGAGCGGCGTGGCGGCCCTGCGCGAACGCATCGCGGCGATCGTGCCGCAGGCGCGCCGCGTCGAGGGCGACCTGTTCGGCAGCATCGGCTCCGGCCTGGCGATCGACGCCGGGCGGCGCTTCGGCTGAGCCGCGGCGCGCGTGTCCATTGCGCCCATTGACATTGCAGCACCACTGAAAGGATAGCCGTGTTCGAACGCCCCATCGTCATGCTCGACTTCGAGACCACCGGCCTGTCGCCGGAGAATGGCGACCGCATCACCGAAGTGGCCGCGCTGCGCATCGCCGGCGGCGAGATCGTCGAGCGCTACGTCTCGCTCGTCAATTGCGGCGCGCGCATCCCGTACTTCATCACCCAGCTGACCGGCATCACCCAGAAGATGGTGGACGGCGCGCCGCCCGCCGCCCAGGTCGTGCCGGAACTGCTCGACTTCATCGGCGCCGACGTGCTGGCCGCGCACAACGCCAGCTTCGACGAGAAATTCCTCAAGGCGGAAGGCGCGCTGCTGGGCCGGTCGTGCCGCCACGCCGGCCTGCTGTGCTCGCTGAAGCTGTCGCGCCGCGTGTTCCCGGGGATGTCCAGCTACAAGCTGGGCCAGTTGTCGGAATCGCTCGGCATCGTGTTCGGCGGCCGCGCCCACCGCGCCGAGGCCGATGCCGAAGCGGCGGCGCAGGTGCTGCTGCACATCGGGCGCCACCTCGGCACCGCCTACGGCCTGCAGCGCGTGCCGCCCGCGCTGCTGGTCTCGCTGAACGGCGTGGCCGCCGCCAAGGTGCCGCGCTTCATGGACGCCTACGTGGCGGGGCGCCTGGGCTGACCTGCGCGGCGCGGCCCGGCCCGTGCGCGGGCTCCCTGCCTGCGCCGCCGTCGCCGTCCGGCGCACGGCCAACGGGACACGGCGTTGCGAGCGCGCCGTTTTCGTCTTGTCCATCCCCTCTTGATTGGCACAAGTCAAATTCGCCACCGCTGCCAAATTTAAACTTTTGGCAAGTTTTGAGGCATTTTTGATGCGTCGGCGCAAGTGCAACGCGGTACATCGTTGCGCCTCGTTTCCACCAATCTAATTCTGCGGAGATACAACATGCCAGGCGAGCAGTCGTCGCACAGCGGGGCGCTCCTGTGCTGGTTCGCGCGCGCGGCCGAGCGGGGCGACCCTTACGCGCAATTCAACCTGGGCCTGATGTACAAGAACGGCACCGGCGTGGCGCGCGACGATGCCGCGGCCTGCCGCTGGCTGCGCCGCGCCGCGCTGCAGCGCCTGGCCTTCGCCCAGAACCACCTGGGCAGCATGTTCTACCTGGGGCGCGGCGTGCGCCAGTCCTTCGACGACGCGCTGCACTGGTTCGGCCTGGCCGCCGCCCAGGGCGACGCCTCGGCCCAGCACAACCTGGGCGAGATGGCGCGCCACGGCCACGGCATGGCGCCCGATCCGGAACTGGCCGTGTACTGGTACGGCAGGGCGGCCGAGCAGGAACTCGCCAGCGCCCAGCACCTGCTGGGGGAGTGCTACCTGCGCGGCGAGGGCGTGGCGGCCAGCGATGCGCTGGCGATGGCATGGCTGCGCAAGGCGGCCGTGCAGGAGCATGCGCCGGCCGAGGTCGGCCTGGGCCTGATGTACCGGCAGGGCCGGGGCGTGGCGCCGAACGAGGCGGTGGCCATGCACTGGTTCCGCCGCGCCGCCGCGCGCGGCGATGCCCGCGCGCAGCGCCTGGTCGGGCTGGCCGGCCTGGAGCGTGGGCGCACGCCGGCGGCGCGCGCCGGCGCACTGGCCTGGCTGCGCCGCGCCGCCGCGCAGGGCGATGCCGAGGCGTGCTTCGGCCTGGGGCGCTGGCTGGCCGGCGCCGTCGATGCGCGCGGTGCAGCGGGCGTGGAGTGCGCCGCCGACGGGCGCAACGAGCGCGATGACGCCGCCGCGGCCGGCTGGCTCGCACTGGCCGCCAGCCGGGGTCACGCCCTGGCGCAATACCACCTGGGCGCCATGTACGCCCAGGGACGCGGCGTACGGCGCGACCAGGCGCGCGCACTGCACTGGTACCGCCGGGCGGCCGAGCAGGGCGTCGCCAGCGCCCAGTTCGCCCTCGGCGTGCTGTACGCCAACGGCGAAGGCGTGCGCCGCGATGCCGCGCTGGCGGCCGGGTGGTACCGCCGCGCCGCCGAGCAGGGCGACGCCAGCGCCCAGAACAACCTGGGTGTGCTGTACGCCACCGGGCAGGGCGTGCGCCAGGACGACATCCTCGCGGTGCAGTGGTACGGGATGGCGGCCGAGCAGGGCCATGCGCTGGCGCAGTACAACCTGGGCGGCATGTACGGCAGCGGCCGCGGCGTGGCGCGCGACAGCCTGCGCGCCACCATGTGGATGCTGCTGGCGGCCGATGCCGGCGATCCCGCCGCCGCGACTGCCGGCATGCCGCCGCCGGCCGCGGCCGAGGGCGCCCTCGGGCTGCGCCGCGCCTGGCAGGGCGCGCGCGCGACAGCGCGCTCGCTGCGCCGGGCCGCTTGACGACAGGAAGGTGTGCGGAGCCGCATCAGCGCGGCATGGCGGACGGTTCCGTCGGCGGTCGTTCGTCGCTGTTGACAAATATTTGTCTGCTGGGCAATTCGCGTTATCATGCCCTGCGGCGGATGCCGTCAATCAACTAGACCAACGATACCACCATGCTCAAGAGACACGCTACCCTCGTCGCCGCCCTGGTCGCGGCATTCGGCGCCGGCCAGGCGATCGGCCAGACCTGCGCCGCGAACGGGACACCGCTGGCCTACCCGGTCGCGCAGAAGCTCGACCAGACCGACGATTACCACGGCACCAAGATCGCCGACCCCTACCGCTGGCTGGAGGACGCCAACAGCGCCGAGACCAAGGCCTGGGTCGACGCCGAGAACAAGGTGACCCAGGACTACCTGGCGCAGATCCCGCAGCGCGCGGCGATCCGCGAGCGCCTCACGCAGCTGTGGAACTACGAGCGCTACAGCACCCCGTACAAGGAAGGCGGCCGCTACTTCTACAGCCGCAACGACGGCCTGCAGAACCAGGCCGTGCTGTACACCATGAAGACGCTGGCCGACACGCCGCGCGTGCTGCTCGACCCGAACACGCTGGCCGCCGACGGCACCGTCGCGCTGGCCGGCGCCGCCGTCAGCCCCGACGGCAAGCTGCTGGCCTACTCGACCGCAGCCTCCGGTTCCGACTGGAACGAGATCCGCGTGCGCGACATCGAGACCGGCAAGGACCTCGTCGACCACGTCCGCTGGGTGAAATTCTCGAGCACCGCCTGGACCCACGACGGCAAGGGCTTCTTCTACAGCCGCTACGACGCGCCGAAGGAAGCGACCAAGCTGGCCGACGTCAATTATTTCCAGAAACTGTACTACCACAAGATCGGCACCGCGCAGGACGCCGACGTCCTCGTCTACGACCGTCCGGACGAAAAGGAATGGGGCTTCCAGGCTACCACCACCGACGATGGCCGCTACCTGCTGATCCAGGCGACCAGGGGCACGGCGCACAAGTACCGTATCTTCTACAAGGACTTGAGCAAGCCGGACAGCAAGGTCCTGCCGCTGATCGACAACTTCGAGGCCGCCTACGACTTCATCGACAACGTCGGCCCCGTGTTCTACTTCGCCACCGACCGCAACGCGCCGCGCAAGCGCATCGTCGCGATCGACACCCGCAAGCCGGCCGAAAGCGCCTGGCTCACGGTGGTGCCGGAAAGCCAGCAGACGCTGGTGGCCAGCCACATGCTCAACGAGCAGCTCGTCAATGAATACCTGGCCGACGCCAGGAGCGTCGTCAAGGTGGTCGATTTGAAGGGCAAGCCGGTGCGCGAGATCGCGCTGCCGGGCATCGGCAGCGTGTCCGGCTTCGGCGGCAAGCGCGGCGACGCCGAGACCTTCTTCTCGTTCGCCAGCTACACGGTGCCGACGACCATCTACCGCCTCGACCTGAAGAGCGGCAAGAGCAGCGTGTTCCGCCAGCCCAAGGTGCAGTTCGATCCGGCCGACTACGAGACGCGCCAGCAGTTCTATACCAGCAAGGACGGCACGAAGGTGCCGATGTTCATCGTCGCCAGGAAGGGCCTCAAGCTCGACGGCAACAATCCGACCTACCTGTACGGCTACGGCGGCTTCAACATCTCGCTGACGCCGGGCTTCTCGCCGGCCAACCTGGCATGGATGGAAATGGGCGGCGTGTACGTCGTGGCCAACCTGCGCGGCGGCGGCGAATACGGCGAGTCCTGGCACGAGGCCGGCACCAAGCTCAAGAAGCAGAACGTGTTCGACGACTTCATCGGCGCGGCCGAGTGGCTGGTGGCGAACAAGGTCACCTCGCCGGCGAAGCTGGCGATCGGCGGCGGCAGCAACGGCGGCCTGCTGGTGGGCGCGGCGATGACCCAGCGTCCCGACTTGTTCGGCGCCGCGATCCCGCAGGTGGGCGTGATGGACATGCTGCGCTTCCACAAGTTCACCATCGGCTGGGCCTGGACCTCGGACTATGGTTCATCGGAAAACGCGGACGAGTTCAAGGCGCTGGTGAAATATTCTCCGCTGCACAACCTGAAGCCGGGCACCTGCTATCCGGCCACGATGATCACGACGGCCGACCACGACGACCGCGTGGTGCCGGCGCACAGCTTCAAGTTCGCCGCCACCGCCCAGGCCGCGCAGGCGGGCGCGAATCCCGTGCTGATCCGGATCGAC
>DAMAFT010000366.1:0-5015 GCA_031995805.1 Massilia sp. | reverse complement strand
AACAGGTTCAGCTGCGGCGCGGCGCGCGTCAGGATGGCCAGCGCGATGTTGGTGACGAGCAGGGTGGCGACGATCGGCATGGCGATCTGCAGCCCGGCCGAGAAGATCCTGCCGCCCCAGCGCACCATTTCCAGCGGCGCGGCCAGCGACATCGGCGTGGCCGAGATCGGCAGGGTCTGGAAGCTTTCCACCAGCGCCTCGACCAGCACCAGGTGGGCGTTGGTGGCCAGGAAGGCCAGCGTCGCGACCAGGGCCAGGAACTGGCTGATGGCCGAGCTGCGCGCCGACGTGTTCGGATCGAAGAAGCTGGCGAAGGACAGGCCCATGGTCTGGCTGGCGACCTCGCCCGAGAATTCGATGGCGGCGAACACCAGGCGCATGGCAAAGCCCATCGCCGTGCCGATCAGGAATTCCTGGCCCAGGATCAGCATGCCGGCCCAGGACGTGGGCTCGACGGCCGGCACCGGCGGGAGCAGCGGCGCGACGATGGTCGCCAGCAGCCCGCCGACGATGACCTTGATCATCATGGGCACGGCGGTATTGCCGAATACCGGCGCGGCCGCGACCAGCCCGAGGATGCGCGTCAGCGGCCACAGGATGGCGCCGATCCACGCATACAGTTCCGCGCTGGTGAACGAGATCATCGGGCCCGGCTCAACCGATCATGCCCGGGATGCCCGTGAAGATGGTGCGCATGTAGTCGGTCATCACGCCGATCATCCACGGCCCCGCCAGCACCAGGGCGACGAACACGCCGATCAGCTTGGGAATGAAGGACAGGGTCTGTTCGTTGATCTGGGTGGCGGCCTGGAAGATGCTGACGATCAGGCCGATGATCAGCGCCACCAGCAGCAGCGGCGCCGACACCATCAGGCAGACTTCCATGGCCGTGCGGCCCATCGCGATGACGCTTTCCGGAGTCATGCCTTACCTCAGTAGAAACTCTGGGACAGGGAGCCCAGCAGCAGTTGCCAGCCGTCGACCAGCACGAACAGCATCAGCTTGAACGGCAGCGAGATCACGGCCGGCGACATCATCATCATGCCCATCGACATCAGCACCGACGCCACCACCATGTCGATGATGAGGAAGGGGATGAAGATGGCGAAGCCGATCTGGAAAGCGGTCTTGAGTTCGCTGGTGACGAAGGCCGGGATCAGCACGCGCAGCGGCACGTCTTCCGGTCCCTGCAGGGCCGGGGTGCGCGAGATCTTCACGAACAGGGCGAGGTCGGCCTGGCGCGTCTGCTTGAGCATGAAGCCCTTCAGCGGCACGGCGGCGCGATCCAGCGCCTCGCCCATCTGGATGCGGTTTTCCTGCAGGGGCGTGTAGGCCTCGTTGTAGATGCGGTCGAAGGTGGGTCCCATCACGAACAGGGTCAGGAACAGCGACAGCCCGACCATCACCTGGTTCGGCGGCGCGGTCTGGGTGCCGAGCGCCTGGCGCAGCAGCGACAGCACGATGACGATGCGGGTGAAGCTGGTCATCATCAGCAGCGCGGCCGGGATGAAGGTCAGCGCCGTCATGAACAGCAGCGTCTGCACCGGCAGCGACCAGGTGGTGCCGCCGCCCGGCGCCGGGCTGGTGGTCACGGCCGGGACGGCGGGCGCCGCCAGCGCGGCCAGGGGGGCGAGCAGCGGTACGAGCAGGAGGCCGAGCAGCGCCGCGGCCGGCAGGATGCGTTGTCTGGATATCACTTGCGTTTGTCGATCGTCTGTTTGAGCCAGTCGGCGAAGTTGTGCGCCGGGGCCTGGGCGCCCTGGGGCGCCAGTGTAGCGCCGCCGGCGGGCGCCGTGGCGCCTTCCTGGCGCGGCATGGTGGCCAGCCCGTTCACGCGGCCGGGCGCAGCGCCGACCACGATCCACTGGTCGCCCACTTCCACGACCAGCAGGCGCTCGCGCCCGCCCAGGTTGAGCGAGCCGACGATGCGCAGGTTGGCCGCGCCGCCGCCGGCGCGCGGGCCGTAGCGCTTGAGGAACCAGGCCAGCGCGGCCAGGATGGCCAGCACGGCGACCAGCGCGAACAGGGTCTGCAGCAGGCTGCCGGTGGCGGAGCCGGAGGGCATCGCCACCGGCGGCACCGGGGCCGCGGCGACGGGCGCCGCCGGCGCCGGGATGGCGACCGGGGTGGCCGCAGGCGGCGCGCCGGCGCTTGCATCCGTACCCGCACCGGTGCCGCTGTCGCCGACCGTGGTGCCGGCCGTCATGCCCGACTGCGCGTCCGGCGCGGCGGCGCGCGGTGCGGCGGCGCCCGGCGTGGCGGGCCTGGCGGCGGCAGCGGGGGTGGCAAGGGCGGCGGCCGGCTGCTGCGGCGGCGCATTCGCCGGCGCCTGAATGGCAGATGCCGGCTCATGGCCGGCATCCTGTGCGCGCGTCTGTGGCGGGGCTGTTCGTGGGGCCGGCGGCGGCGCTTTCGGCGCCGCTAGTGGCGCCGGCTGTGCGGCCGGGACGCCGCCCGGCTGCGCCGCGCAGGCGGCCAGCGGCAGCGCCACGGCGAGGGCGGCCAGCAGGCCCGGACTGGTCCGGCGCCTCATTTGTTCAGCTTGCGGATACGCTCCGACGGCGTGATGATGTCGGTGAGGCGGATACCGAACTTGTCGTTCACCACGACCACCTCGCCCTGGGCGATCAGGCAGCCGTTGACGAGCACGTCCATCGGTTCGCCGGCCAGGCCGTCCAGCTCGACCACCGAGCCCTGCGCCAGTTGCAGCAGGTTCTTGATGGCGATCTTGGTGCGGCCCAGTTCCACCGTCAATTGCACCGGGATGTCGAGAATGAAGTCGATGTCGTTCGGCGTCTCGTTGCGCGCGCCCTTGTTCGAGAAATCCTTGAACACGGCGGCAGCCGCGGCCGGGGCGGTCGCCTGCTGCTGTTGCTGGCGCTCGAGCGCCGCGGCTTCGGCCGCGGCCTGCTCGGCGATCGCCGCGCCCCAATCGTCGTCGATGTGGTCCTGGTCTTCCTGGTTGTCCGACATGGTGTTCTCCTGTATTGCTTCTTGCTTCGGCCGGCGCCCTGCGCCTGGCCAATCATATCGATTACTTGCTGAAGGTGTCGCTATTGGCGAGCAGCTTCTCGACCTTCAGCGCATATTGCCCGTTGTGCACGCCGTAACTGCAATCCATCACCGGCACGCCGTCGACCGTGGCCTGCAGCATGTCGGGCACCACGATCGGGATCACGTCGCCGATCTTCATGTTCAGGATCTCGTCGAAGTTCGCCTTGCCGTTGCCCAGCACCGCGACCAGCTCGACCTCGGCGACCTGGATCTGTTGCGTCAGCAGGCGCACCCAGCGCTTGTCGACTTCCAGCGCCTCGCCCTGGATGCTCGAGGTCAGCGCGTCGCGGATCGGCTCGATCATCGAGTAGGGCATGCAGAAGTGGATCTGGCCCGACACCGAGCCCAGCTCGACCGTGAAGGTGCAGGACACCACGACTTCGTTCGGGGTCGCGATGTTGGCGAACTGCGTGTTCATCTCGGAACGGATGTACTCGAACTCGATCGGATACACCGGCTCCCACGACTTGCCGTAGGCCTCGAACACGATGTCGAGGATGCGCATGATGATGCGCTGCTCGGTCTGGGTAAAGTCGCGGCCTTCCACGCGCGTGTGGAAGCGGCCGTCGCCGCCGAACAGGTTGTCCACCAGCAGGAACACGAGGCCCGGGTCGAACACCATCAGGGCCGTGCCGCGCAGCGGCTTCATGTGGATCAGGTTCAGGTTGGTCGGGACGACCAGGTTGCGGATGAACTCGCTGTACTTCGAGACCCGCACCGACCCCACCGAGACCTCGGCGCTGCGGCGCAGGAAGTTGAACAGGCCGACCCGCAGGTACCTGGCGAAACGCTCGTTGATGATCTCGAGCGTCGGCATGCGGCCGCGGACGATCCGCTCCTGCGTTGCCAGGTTGTAGGTGCGGACTCCCGAGGTGTCTTCAGGCGTCGCGACGTCGTCCTGATCGCCGTTGACCCCCTTGAGGAGGGCATCGACTTCTTCCTGAGAGAGAAAATTATCGGCCATGCTGCTTTACTGGTGATAATTGCTGTTTATTGGATGATGAAGGACGTGAACAGGACGTCGGAGACTTCCTGCTCGTCGCCGTGCCGGTCGAACGGCTCCTTGACCACCGCCAGGATCTCGCCGGCCAGCTGCTGCTTGCCTTCGACCGTGCTGATCTCGGACGCCTTCTTGCCCGACAGCAGCAACAGGACGCGGCTGCGCACCTTCGCCATATTAGCCTTGATTAGCTCGACCTGCTCGGGTCCGTCCGCCTGCAGCGTGAACGCCACCTGCAGGTACTGGTCGCCGTTCTCCGGCTGCAGGTTGACGGTGAAGGGCTCGATGGCGATGTATTCCGGCGCCGCTTCCTTTTCTTTCTTCTTTTTCTTGCCGTGCTCCTTCTTCGGCGCCTCGTCTTCGGTCGCGCCGGCATCGGCGCTGCCGTGCAGGAAATACCAGCCGGCGCCGCCGCCGACGGCGAGCAGGACGACGAGCGCGCCGATGATGATCAACAGCTTGCTCTTGCCGCCACCTGCGGCAGGCGCTGCTGCTTCCGCTTTCGGATCAGCCTTCACTTTTGGATTCGCTTTCAATGGTGTTCAGTTCCGTTGTTTTCGGTCATTCCCGTGATTATGTCATTATCGGGAAAAAGTGAGCAGCGGCAACGGTTGAAAAGAGGGGGGAAGGGAGGGTATCTCGGGGTTTATTGATGAACAACCGGGGGAACCTGCAGGCGGGGGCGATGGTGCGCACACCGTGCGCACCATCGCACCGTGCACGACCATTACGCGAACGTGTCGACCGCGCCGAGTCCGCCCGTCACCACGCGCGCCGGCCGCACCGTGGCCTCGCCCACGGCGATGCCGTCGTCGCGGCCGTTGCCGCTGCCGTTGCCGCGACCGAAGCCGCGGCTGCCGCGCGCCGACTGGTCCTGGGCCTGGCGGTTGTCCTGCATGCCCGCGTTGACGGTGGCGTTGCCCAGCGCGATGCCGCTCTCGCTCATCATCTCGCAGCTCGG
>DAMAFT010000365.1:0-5032 GCA_031995805.1 Massilia sp. | reverse complement strand
GTTCGAATACCTGATGCCGCTGCTGGTGATGCCGACCTACCGCGACACGCTGCTCGACCAGACCTACCACGGCATCATCCACGCCCAGGTCGACTACGCGCGCCGCCGCAACATCCCGTGGGGCATCTCCGAGTCCGGCTACAACACCGTCGACGCGGCCATGAACTACCAGTACCGCGCCTTCGGCGTGCCGGGCACGGGCCTGAAGCGCGGCCTGGGCGGCGACCTGGTGATCGCGCCGTATGCCTCGATGATGGGCCTGATGGTCGAGCCGGAACTGGCCTGCGAAAACCTGGAGCGCATGGCCAAGCTCGGCTTCACGGGCAACTACGGCTTCTACGAGGCGATCGACTACACCGCGTCGCGCCTGCCGCGCGGCCAGGACCATGCGATCGTGCGCTCGTTCATGGTGCACCACCAGGGCATGGGCTTCCTGGCGCTGTCCTACCTGCTGCACGACCGGCCGATGCAGCGCCGCTTCGAGGGCGATCCGCAGTTCCAGGCCACGCTGCTGCTGCTGCAGGAACGCGTGCCCAAGTCGGGCGCCTTCGAGTCGGCCAGCGCCGAGGCCGAGGCCATGCGCACGCCGGCGCCGGAAGCGAGCATGCCGACGCGCGTCGTCGTGCAACCGGACGGCGCGCCGCCCGAGGTGCAACTGCTGTCGAACGGCCGCTACCACGTGATGGTGACCGGCAGCGGCTCCGGCTACAGCCGCTGGAAGGACCTGTCCGTCACGCGCTGGCGCGAGGACGCCACCGTCGACGACTGGGGCCAGTTCTGCTATGTGCGCGACCTCGACGACGGCCGCCTGTGGTCGACCGCCTGGCAACCGACGCTGGACCGCCCGGAACATTACGAAGTCAGCTTCTCCGAGGGCCGCGCCGAGTTCCGCCGGCGCGACCACGGCATCGAGCTGCATACCGAGATCGTCGTCTCGCCCGAGGACGACATCGAGCTGCGCCGCACGCGCATCGCCAACAAGTCGGCGGTGCGCCGCACGATCGAGGTGACCAGCTATACCGAAGTCGTGATGGCGGCGGCCGCCGCCGATGCGTCGCACCCGGCGTTCTCGAAACTGTTCGTGCAGACCGAGATCCTGCAGGAGCGCGGCGCCATCCTGGCCACGCGCCGCCCGCGCACCAAGGACGAGCAGTCGCCCTACCTGCTGAACCTGATGACGGCCTACCGCGCGAACGGGGACGGTCCCCTGGCGGCGCCGGAATTCGAAACCAGCCGCGCGCGCTTCCTCGGCCGCGGCGGCCGCCTCGCGCTGCCGCAGGTGCTGGCGCCGGACCACCGCGCGCCGCTGGAAGGCCAGCACGGTTCGGTGCTCGACCCGGTCGCGGCGATCCGCCGCACCTTCGTGCTCGAGCCGGACGAGGAAGTCGTGTTCGACGTCGTGCTGGGCGCGGCCGATACCCGCGAGCAGGCGCTGCACCTGGTCGACAAGTACCAGGACAGCCACCTGGCCGACCGCGTGTTCGAGCTGGCCTGGACCCACAGCCAGGTGGTGCTGCGCCAGCTGAACGCGAGCGAGACCGACGCCCAGCTGTATGGCCGCCTGGCCGGCAGCGTGATCTATCCGCACGCCGGCCTGCGCGCCGACCCGGCCGTCATCGCGCGCAACGCGCGCGGCCAGTCAGGGCTGTGGGCCTACGCGATCTCGGGCGATTTCCCGATCGTGCTGCTGCAGGTGCGCGACTCGTCCAACATCGACCTGGCGCGCCAGCTGGTGCAGGCGCATGCCTACTGGCGCCTGAAGGGCCTGGTGGTCGACCTGGTGATCTGGTGCGAGGACGCCAGCGGCTACCGCCAGGCGCTGCACGACCAGATCATGAGCCTGATCGCGTCCGGCAGCGACGCCCAGTCGATCGACCGTCCGGGCGGCGTGTTCGTGCGCCTGCTCGACCAGATCTCGAACGAGGACCGGGTGCTGATGCAGTCGGTGGCGCGCGTGGTGCTGTCCGACGAGCGCGGCAGCCTGGCCGACCAGTTGCGCCGCGCCGGCCTGCCGCGCCCCGGCCTGCCGGTCCTGCCGCCGGCGCTGGCCGCCCCGGTCCCGGCCGCGCCGGCGCCGCTGGCGGCCGCGCTGGAACTGCCCGAGCTGGTGCTCGACAACGGCATCGGCGGCTTCAGCCGCGACGGCCGCGAATACCTGGTGCGCACCGGCCCCGGCATGCACACGCCGGCCCCGTGGGTCAACGTGCTGGCCAGCCCGATGTTCGGCAGCGTGGTCTCGGAAAGCGGCCAGGCCTACAGCTGGAACCAGAACGCCCACGAATTCCGCCTGACGCCGTGGGAAAACGATCCTGTGCTGGACCGCGGCGGCGAAGCCTTCTACCTGCGCGACGAGCACACCGGCGTGTTCTGGTCGCCGACCGCGCTGCCGGCGCCGTCCGGCGCCCACTACCTGGCGCGCCACGGCTTCGGCTACAGCGCCTTCGAGCACAGCGCGCACGGCATCCGCAGCGAGCTGCTGACCTACGTGGCGCTGGACGCACCGCTGAAATACGTGGTGATCAAGCTGCGCAACGAGGGACCGGCCGCGCGCCGCCTGTCGGTCACCGGCTACGTCGAGTGGGTGCTGGGCGACCTGCGCGGCAAGTCGGCGATGCACGTGGTGACCGAGCAGGATCCGGTCAGCGGCGCGCTGTTCGCGCGCAATGCCTACAACACCGATTTCTCGGGCCGCGTGGCGTTCTTCCACCTCGACGCCGAGCACGTGGCCTACACCTGCGACCGCGCCGAATTCATCGGCCGCAACCGCAGCCTGGCCAATCCCGCGGCGCTCAGCGCGCCGGGCTGTCGGGCCGCACCGGCGCCGCGCTCGATCCGTGCGCGGCGCTGCAGGCCGTCGTCGAACTGCAGCCGGGCGAGGAGCAGGAACTGGTGTTCATGCTGGGCGTGGGCGGCCGGCGCAACCTGGACGCGTCCGGCATGGTCCAGCGCCACAGCGGCGGCGGCGTCGCCGCGGCCGACCTGGCCAAGGTGCGCGAATACTGGGAAGAGACGCTCGGCGCGGTGCGCATCGAGACGCCGGAACCGTCGCTCGACGCGCTGGCCAACGGCTGGCTGATGTACCAGACCATCGCCTGCCGCATGTGGGCGCGCAGCGGCTACTACCAGTCGGGCGGCGCCTACGGCTTCCGCGACCAGCTGCAGGATGCGATGGCGACCGTGCACGCGCGTCCGGAACTGCTGCGCGACCACATCCTGCTGTTCGCCGGCCACCAGTTCGTCGAGGGCGACGTCCAGCACTGGTGGCATCCGCCCACCGGGCGCGGCGTGCGCACGCACTGCTCGGACGACTACCTGTGGCTGCCGCTGGCGGTGCACCGCTACGTCACTGTGACGGGCGATGCGACGCTGCTGGAGGAGGTGGCGCCGTTCATCGAGGGCCGCCCGCTGAAGCAGGAAGAAGAGTCCTGGTACGACCTGCCGGCCCAGTCGCGCGAGCAGGCCAGCATCTACGAGCATTGCGTGCGCGCGATCCGGCGCGCGCTGGCGTTCGGCCAGCACGGTCTGCCGCTGATCGGCACCTGCGACTGGAACGACGGCATGGACCGGGTCGGCAACGAGGGCCGCGGCGAAAGCGTGTGGCTGGGCTTCTTCCTGGTCGAGGTGCTGCAACGCTTCGCCGAACTGGCCGAGCGCCGCGCCGACTACGGCTTCGCCACCACCTGCCGCAGCGCGGCCCAGGTGCTGTCGCATAACATCGAGGAAAACGCCTGGGACGGCAAGTGGTACCGGCGCGCCTACTTCGACGACGGCACGCCGCTCGGCTCGCAGCAGAACGACGAGTGCCGCATCGATTCGATCTCGCAGAGCTGGGGCGTGCTGTCCGGCGCCGCCGACCCGCAGCGCGCGCGCGAGGCGATGCTGGAAGTCGACGCCCGCCTGGTGCGGCGCGACGCCGGCCTGATCCAGCTGCTCGATCCGCCGTTCGACAAGGGCACCCTCAATCCGGGCTATATCCGCGGCTATGCGCCCGGCGTGCGCGAGAACGGCGGCCAGTACACGCATGCGGCGATCTGGACCGCGATGGCCTTCGCCCGCCTGGGCGACGGCGCGCGCGCCTGGGAGCTGGCGCGGATGATCAATCCGGCCAACCACTCCGCCAGCGCGCAGGCCTGCGCCATCTACAAGGCCGAGCCCTACGTGATGACGGCCGACGTCTACGCGGTGGCGCCGCATATCGGCCGCGGCGGCTGGAGCTGGTACACGGGGTCGGCCGGCTGGATGTACCGCCTGATCCTCGAATCGCTGCTCGGCGTCGAGCGCAGCGCCGAGCGCCTGGCGCTGGCGCCGCAACTGCCGCCGGAGTGGGACGGTTTCAGGCTGCACTACCGGTTCGGCGCGACGCCCTACACCATCGACGTGCGGCGTGGCGACGCGACCGTGCTGACGGTGGACGGCGTCGTGCAGGCGGACGGCGCGATTGCGCTGGTCGACGACGGGCGGGCGCATGCGGTGGAACTGCGCGTGGGGCAGGGGGCCGTCGCCGCGCCTGCCGCCGGCGACGGCAGCGAGGCGCTGGGGGATGGGTGAGCCGCCGGCGCCGGCTGGGTTGATGACATTTTTATATTTATCAATCCAATAACTATCAGTTAAGGGGGGTATGAGCCACGGATCAATGTGGCAATCGATGCAATTGTAAAAATTGCATCATGAAAACCCGACATGTCCCCCCTTTCCTGGTGCTGGCCGCGGCCGGCTGGTTCCACCCCGGCGCGGCGAATGCCGCGCAAGCGCAGGCCGCCGCGCCCGCGGCGGTCCGGCACGAACACCGCGAGTTCGATGCCACGCTGGATGCGCCCTGGCGCGGCGACGGCCGCGGCCAGCCCGAGGCGCGCACATTCACCCTGTCCTTCGACTATCCCGGCCTGGGCCGGCCGGCTGCCGTCGCCTGGCGGATCGAGCTGCTGGCGCCGTCCGGGCGCCGTGTCCAGCAGTGGCAGGGCAGCGCGGCGCTCGCGGGCCGGCCGGTCGCCGTGCCGGTGCGCTGGCAGGGCCTGCTGGCCGGCGCCCGCCC
>DAMAFT010000364.1:0-5040 GCA_031995805.1 Massilia sp. | reverse complement strand
AGAACTGCACCAGCATCGCCTGCACGTAGGTCAGCGTGTAGACGGATTTCAGGTGCGGGATCAGCACGTCGTTCAGCGAGGTCAGCAGACCCCACATGAAGAACAGGATCGTGACGACGGTCAGCGGGAAGGTGTTGTTGCCGGTATGCGGGGTCGCGGCCAGCGGCCTGGCCGGTGCGGATTGTGCCATGCTGTCTCCAGAAATTGTCATTGTCGTGCATCCAGCAGCGCGGCCACGCCGCGCAGCGCCGGATAGGGTTCGGTGACCACCCAGGTCGGGATCCGTTCGAGGTAGCCGCGCAGGCGCCCCTTGTCCTCGAAGCGGTGGCGGAAACTCGATGCGTGCAGCAGCCGTCCCAGGCGAGGCACGATGCCGCCGCCGATGTACATGCCGCCGGTGGCGCCGAGCGTCAGCGCGACGTTGCCGGCCACGCTGCCCAGCACCGCACAGAAGGCTTCCACGGTATCGCGGCAGGCGCGGCAACTGCCGTCCAGCGCACGCGCCGTGATGTCGGGCGCGCCCAGTTGCTGGCCCCACAGCGCACGGTGGATCGCCTCCAATCCCATCCCGGACAGCAGCCGTTCGGCCGACACGTGGCCCTCGTCCTGGCCCAGCTCTTCCCACAGCGCTTCCAGGATGCGGATCTCCTGGCGCGTGACGGGCGCGAAGCTGGCGTGCCCGCCCTCGCCCGGCAACGCGATCCAGCGCCCGTCGCAGGGCACCACGCCGGAGACGCCCAGCCCCGTGCCCGGCCCGACCAGGCCGAGCGGGCGGCCCGGCAGGCCCTCGAACGTGCCGGCGCCGACGCGTTCGCGCCCGCCGTCGTCCAGGTACGGCAGCGCCATCGCCAGCGCCGCGAAGTCGTTCACGACCAGCAGCGTGTCCAGGCCCAGCTCGCGCCGCAGCGCCTCGATCGAGAAGCGCCAGTGGTGGTTGGTCATGGCGACGACGTCGCCCTCGACCGGATTGGCGATGGCCAGCGCGGCGGCGCGCACGCCGCCCGTTGCCAGCCCGCGCCCGGCCGCCTGCGCCAGGTAGCCGGCGAGCGCCGCGCCGATCGTCTCGTACTCGCGGCAGGCCAGCACCTCGACGTCGGCCAGCCTGCCGCCCGCGTCCTGCAGCGCGAAGCGGGCGTTGGTGCCGCCGATGTCGGCCAGCAGGCGCAGCGCGCCCCCCGTTGCCGTCGCAGCCGTCATTCGAGCTCCCCGCAGGCCACCGCCACGGCCGGCGCGGCGTTCGCGGCGGCCGGCTGTCGTGCCGCGCCCTGCACGTCGATACTTGCGAAGGCGGCGGAGAACGCGCCGCTGCTCGCCACGGCGAACGGCGTCGTCACCTTTGCCAGGTCCACGCCCTTCGCCGTGAAGCAGGCCAGCGGGATGCTCACCGACTGGCGCCCCTTGCCGGCCAGGCGCGCGAACAGCGCGGTGGCGTCGAGCGGCGCGCCGCAGGCCTTCGGACCGCATGCCATGGCGATCGTCACCCTGCCGGCCGGCGCCGCCTGCACCAGCGTGTCGAAGCGCAGGGCGCCGTCCTTCGCCAGCGCCGCCGGCAGGGCCAGCGGCTTCGCGCCGTGGGCTTCGAAGCTGGCCGGGCCGGTCCAGGTGACGAGGCGCGCATCCTGCTGCGTGTTGACCTGGGCGACGGTGGCCGAGATGCCCGGCAGCGTGGCGGTCGCGTTCAGGTCCTGGCCCAGTTCGCGCACGGCGCTGCCGCTGCGCAGGCGGAGCGGGAAGCTGCCGCGGTCGGCCTGGCCGTAGATCGGCCAGGTGTTCGAGGCGCTGCAGCCGCCGGCCTGGTAGGTGGTGTCGAGCCTGCCGAGCTTCGAGCGCTCGCCGCGCTTGAGGCCGTAGCCCCAGGCGAACAGCGGCGCATAGCCCTTGTCGCCGACGTTCAGCGGGGTCTGGCACACGCTCTTCGGCCACGAGAACGACAGCTTGCCGGTGAACTCGTGGGCCTTGCCGTCCCTGGCCGCGACCAGCAGGTCGGACACCCCCTTGCCTTCCGTGCCCGGCAGCCAGGCCGCGATGAAGGTGTCGGACAAGTTCATCAGGTCGTTGACCCACAGCGGCCGGCCGGACAGGAACACGGTGACGACCGGCTTGCCCTTGCCGTGCACGGCCTGCAGCACGGCCAGGTCGTCCGGATAGCGGCTCGAATGGCGCAGCGTGCCCGACGGCCCGATGTCGCCGTCGCCTTCCGCGTACGGGGCCTCGCCCAGCACGGCGACCACCGCGTCGAATGTCGCCGGGTCCACGCCCTTGCCGTCGACGCTGTAGGTGACGTCGGCGCCGGCCGCCTTCAGGCCCGCCAGGATCGTGTCGGCCTTGGGGAAATCGGCGTTGGTGTTGGCCGTGCCCTGCCATGTCAGCGACCAGCCGCCGGTCTGCAGGGACATGCTGTCGGCGCCGCGCCCGACCAGCAGGATGCGCTTGTTCGGCGCCAGCGGCAGCGCCGGACCTTCGTTCTTCAGCAGCACCAGCGATTCGCGCACGGCGCGGCGCGCCAGCTCGCGCGCCTGCAGCGCGTCGTCCTTGCCGGCGTAGGCGTTACGCGACGGCGACTGCTCGAACAGGCCGGCGCGCAGCTTCACGCGCACGATGCGGGCGACGGCGTCGTCGATGCGCGCCATCGGGATGCGGCCCGCCTTGACGTCCGCGATGGTGTTGGCGATGAAGGCCTTCCAGTCGTTCGGCACCATCACCATGTCGACGCCGGCGTTGATCGCCTGCGGGCAGTGGTCGTTGGTGCAGCCCTTGACCTCGCCGATGCCGTTGTAGTCGGTCACGACGAAGCCGTCGAAGCCCATCTGCTCCTTGAGGATTTCCGTCATCAGGCGGTGGCTGCCGTGCAGCTTGCCGTGGTCGCGCCCCGTCTGCGGGTCGACCCAGCTGTTGAACGACACCATGACGGTCTGCGCACCCGCCTGCAGGCCACTGAAGTAGCCGGGCGCGTGGATGTTCATCATCTCGCGCTCGGTAGCCTTCGACACGCCCGTGTTCACGCCGTTCTCGGTGCCGCCGTCGGCCATCAGGTGCTTGATGCTGGCGACCACGTTGGCTTCGTCCTTGAACGCGCCCTGCATGCCGCGCACGTACACGCCGGCATAGTCGTGCACCAGTTGCGGGTCTTCCGAGAAGCTTTCGTAGGTGCGGCCCCAGCGGTCGTCGCGCACCACCGCCACGGTCGGGCCGAACGCCCAGGCGATGCCGGTCGCGCGCACCGCCTTGCCGGTGGCCGCGGCGATCGCCTCGACCAGTTGCGGGTCGCGCGCCGCGCCCAGGCCGATATTGTGCGGGAACATGGTGGCGCCGAACACGTTGTTGTGGCCGTGGACGGCGTCGGTACCCCAGATCACCGGGATCTGCACCTTCATGTCGGTCGACACCGAGGCGTCGTGGAAGCCCTGCGCCACCGCCAGCCAGTCGGCCGCCGACGCGTGCTTGTTGTTGTCCGGCCAGCTACCGCCGCCGTTCAGCACCGAGCCCAGGTAATACTTGCGCACCTCGTCGGGCGTGACGGCCTTGATCTCGGCCTGCGTCATCTGGCCGACCTTCTGTTCCAGCGTCATGCCCTGGACGATGGCGGCGACCCGAGCCTCCAGTGCCGGATCCCTGGCGATCGCGCTCGCGATGCGCGGCCAGGCGTCGAGCTTCGGCGCGGTGCCGGGCAGGCCGACGGCGCCGTCCGGCGCCGCGGGAGCAACCAGCGGCAGGCTCGCGGCCACGGCCAGCGCCAGCGTGCGGCGGCGCCAGCGCGCCATGCGTCGTGTGTCAGTCATTCGCTTGTCTCCAATCTTCTTTTTCGCGGCATTGGAAACGATTCCAATCCATCCCCGGCATAGTGAAGGCAAAGCGCCGCGCTGTCAATCGGAACCACGCGGCGCCGGCCCCCTTCCCCCCGGCGTCAGTCGCCGTGCAGGAAGGCGCCGTACCACTTGCCGCTGTCCTTCACGCGGCGCTGCTGGGTGGGGTAGTCGATATGCACCAGGCCGAACCGCCGCAGGTAGCCCTCGGCCCACTCGAAGTTGTCGAGCAGGCTCCATGCGAAGTAGCCCTTGAGCGGCACGCCGGCGGCCACCGCCGCGCGCAGCGCCGCCAGGTGGCGCTGCAGGTAGCGCTTGCGCGCCGCGTCGTGGACGGCGCCGTCCGGCGCCACCGCGTCTTCGTAGCTGGAACCGTTCTCGGTCACGTACATCGGACCCGGCGCGTAGTCGCGGTGCACGCGCTCGAGCAGTTCGGCCAGGCCGCCCGGTTCGACCGGCCAGCCCATCGCGGTGATCTCGCCCGACGTGGGCGGCAGCACGCGGGTGCGGAACGGCTGGTGGCCCGGATCGTCGGCGACGACTTCGGGGAAGTAGTAGTTCACGCCGAGGAAGTCGGTGGCGACGGCGATGGCCTCCAGGTCGCCCGCTTCGACGCGCGGCGCGCTGTGGCCGACCAGGTCCCAGGTCTCCCGCGGATAGCCGCGTCCGTACAGCGGATCGAGGAACCAGCGGTAGCGCAGGCCGTCGTGGCGCTCCATCGCGGCCACGTCTTCCGGGCGCGCGCTGGCGGCGCGCAGCGGATGCAGGCTGAGCGCCAGGCCGACCTGCGCGTCCGCCACGTTGGCGCGGATCACGGGCACCGCCTTGCCGTGCGAGAGCAGCACGTGGTGGCAGACCTGCAGCGCCGTCTTCAGGTCGGTCAGGCCCGGGGCATGCCAGCCCTCGTAGTTGCCGATGATCGCCGTGCACCACGGTTCGTTGTGGGTGATCCAGTGCTTGACGCGGTCGCCCAGGCGCCGCGTGACGGCGTCGGCCATCTCGACGAAGGCGTCGACGGTGGCGCGCTCGTTCCAGCCGCCGCGGTCCTGCAGGTATTGCGGCAGGTCCCAGTGGTACAGCGTGGCCCACGGCTGCAGCCCGCGTTCCAGCATGCCGTCGACCAGGCGCGAATAGAAGTCCAGTCCCTTCTCGTTGGGCTTGCCGCCCACCCCGGAAAAGATGCGCGGCCAGGCGATCGAGAAGCGGTAGGCGTTCAGGCCCATGGCCCGGCCGATGT
>DAMAFT010000363.1:0-5052 GCA_031995805.1 Massilia sp. | reverse complement strand
GGCTGGATCCGACCGCCCCCGACCTGCACCTGGGCCACACCGTGGTGCTGAACAAGCTGCGCCAGCTGCAGGACCTGGGCCACCAGGTGATCTTCCTGATCGGCGACTTCACGTCGATGATCGGCGACCCGTCGGGCCGCAACGTGACGCGTCCGCCGCTGACCCGCGAGCAGATCGAGACGAACGCGATGACCTATTTCAAGCAGGCGTCGCTCGTGCTCGACCCGCAGCGCACCGAGATCCGCTACAACTCGGAGTGGTGCGACCCGCTGGGCGCGCGCGGCATGATCCAGCTGGCATCGCGCTACACCGTGGCCCGCATGATGGAACGCGACGATTTCACCAAGCGCTACAAGAGTGGGACGCCGATCTCGGTGCATGAGTTCCTCTATCCTTTGATGCAGGGCTACGATTCGGTGGCTTTGAAATCCGATCTTGAGCTGGGTGGAACGGACCAGAAATTCAACCTGCTGGTCGGCCGCGAGTTGCAGAAAGACTACGGCCAGGAACCGCAGTGCATTCTCACCATGCCGCTGCTCGAAGGCCTGGACGGCGTCGAGAAGATGTCGAAGTCGAAGAACAACTACATCGGCATCACCGAGCCGGCCAACACCATGTTCGGCAAGCTGATGAGCATTTCCGACACGATGATGTGGAAGTACTACGAGCTGCTGTCGTTCCGCTCGCTGCAGGACCTGGCGCAGCTGAAGTCGGAGGTGGAGGGCGGCCGCAACCCGCGCGACGCCAAGGTCGCGCTGGCCCAGGAAATCGTGGCGCGCTTCCATTCGCAGCAGGCGGCCGAGGATGCGCTGGCCGACTTCGTCAACCGCTCAAAGGGCGGCATCCCGGACGACGTGCCCGAAGTGGCCGTGTCCGGCGCGCCGCTGGGCCTGGCGCAGCTGCTGCGCCAGGCCGGCCTGTGCGCCTCCAGCTCGGAAGCCATGCGCATGGTCGACCAGGGCGGCGTGCGCATCGACGGCGCGGTCGTGTCGGACAAGGCGTTGCAGGTCCAGGCCGGTACCTTCGTGCTGCAGGTCGGCAAGCGCAAGTTCGCGCGCGTGACCCTGGCGGCATGATCGGCCTGCTGCAACGCGTGACGCAGGCCAGCGTCACGGTCGGCGGCGCGGCCGTCGGCGCCATCGGGCACGGCCTGATGGTGCTGGTGTGCGCCGAGAAAGGCGATACCGAGCGCGAGGCCGAGGCGCTGGTGGCCAGGCTGCTCGGCTACCGCGTGTTTGCCGACGCGGCCGGCAAGATGAACCGCAGCGTGCGCGACGTCGAGGGCGGCCTGCTGCTGGTGCCGCAGTTCACGCTGGCGGCCGATACCCGCTCCGGCACGCGGCCGTCGTTTTCCCCGGCCGCGGCCCCGGAAGACGGGCGGCGCCTGTTCGACCATGCGGTACGCCATGCGCGCGCGCTGCACGGCAGCGTCGAGACCGGCAGTTTCGGCGCCGACATGCAGGTGGCGCTGGTGAACGACGGTCCGGTGACCTTCTGGCTGCGGATTGATCCACCCAAGGTATCGGGCTGAATCGATGAAACCGGGCAGTCGGGTACAGGTCATATGGCGTGTACCTGGATGGCCTGGACCTGGACGGGGGAGACGACGATCATGAAAATCTGGAGCGATTCCTTTACCGAAGGCGGCATGATCCCGTCGCGCTGCGCGTTCGCCGAGGCCGATCCCGCCACGCGCGTGCGGCTGGCGAGCAATCGCAACCCGCACATCGCCTGGGACGAGGTACCGGCCGGCACCCAGTCGCTGGCGCTGCTGGCGCACGATCTCGATGCGCCCACCGACGGCGCCGACGTCAACCGCGCCGGCCGCAGCGTGCCGGCCGCGCTGCCGCGCACCGACTTCTACCACTGGTCGCTGGTCGACATCCCGGTGTGCCTGGAATCCTTCGCCGAGGGCCTGTTCTCGGACATGGTCGTGCCGGGCGGCAAGGGCGGGCCGCTGGTGCCGTTCACCATCCGCAACGGCACCGAGCACCAGCTGCGCCACGGCGTCAACGACTACACGGGCTGGTTCGCCAGCGACCCCGACATGGCCGGCGAATACTTCGGCTACGATGGCCCCTGTCCGCCATGGAACGACGAGCGCGTGCATACTTATGTCTTCACGCTGTACGCCCTCGACATCCCGCGCCTGCCGCTGGAGGGCCGCTTCACCGGCAAGGCGGTGCGCCTGGCCATCACCGGCCACATCCTGGACGAAGCCAGCATCTACGGCGTGTATTCGCTCAATCCCGGCGCCACGCCCGACCTGGTCGGGCAGCCATCCTGACAAACGCATGACGACAACGATCCCGCACGCCGCCCCGGCCGCCCCGGCCGCCTCCACCGACATCCTCCTGATCCGCCACGGCGAAACGGCGTGGAACGCCGAACGCCGCCTGCAGGGCCACCTCGACATCCCGCTGAATCCGGAAGGCGAACGCCAGGCCGCGCTGCTGGCGGCGGCGCTCGCGCCGGAGGCCGTCGACGCCGTCGTGTCCAGCGACCTGGCACGGGCGCGCCAGACCGCGCAGGCAGTGGCCGCGGCCAAGGGGCTGGCCCTGCGCGAAGACGAAGCGCTGCGCGAGCGCGGCTACGGCGGCTTCGAGGGCCTGCTGTACAGCGAGATCGAGCAGCGTTTCCCGGCCGAGTTCGCGGCCTGGCAGGCGCGCGACGTCGACGCCCGCCTGCCGGAGGGACGCAACCGCGCCGAGACCTTCCGCGCCTTCTTCGACCGCGCTACCGGCGCCATCCTGCGGCTGGCGGCGGCGCATCCGGGCCAAACGCTGGCCCTGGTGGCCCACGGCGGCGTGCTCGAATGCGCCTACCGGCTGGCGCGCGGCCTGCCGCTGGAAACGCCGCGCGACTTCAAGGTGTATAACTCCAGCGTCAACCGCTTCCGTTATCACCCCTCAAGCGGACTGCTCGAACTGTGCAGCTGGGGCGAAATCGAACACTTGCGTCCGGCCGTGCTGGACGAATTGCCCTGATCCTGCCGGCTTGGCAAGCCGTTTATGTCATGTGCGCAACAACTTCCAAAAAATTCTGCTGATAAATTAAGCAGCAAATCGGGTAAAATAGCGAGTTCCCGATCTTTCCGAGTGATTTTCCGCCGTGCAAATTGGTCCTTATACGCTGCGCAATAATGTCTTCGTCGCCCCGATGGCCGGCGTGACCGACCGCCCGTTCCGCCAGCTCTGCAAGCGGCTCGGCGCCGGCTATGCCGTGTCGGAAATGGCGGCGTCGAACCCGCGCCTGTGGGCCAGCGAAAAGACGGCGCGCCGCACCGACCATGCCGGCGAAATGGAACCGAAGGCCGTGCAGATCGCCGGCGCCGATCCGCACGACCTCGCCGAGTGCGCCAAGTTCAACGTCGAGCGGGGCGCCCAGATCATCGACATCAATATGGGTTGCCCGGTAAAAAAGGTGTGCAACAACTGGTGCGGCTCGGCCCTGCTGCAGCACGAAGACCTGGTGCAGCGCATCCTCGAGGCGGTGGTGAAGGCCGTCGACGTGCCGGTCACGCTGAAGTTCCGCACCGGCTGGGATCGCGAGAACCGGAACGCGCTGGTCATCGCGCGCATGGCCGAGCAGGCCGGCATCGCCATGCTCACCCTGCACGGCCGCACCCGCGCCGACGGCTACAAGGGCGACGCCGAGTACGACACCATCGCCGCGGTCAAGGCGGCTGTCGCGATCCCCGTCGTGGCCAACGGCGACATCACGTCGCCCGAAAAGGCGAAGTTCGTGCTCGACACCACCGGCGCGGACGCCGTCATGATCGGCCGCGCGGCCCAGGGCCGTCCCTGGATCTGCCGCGAGGTCGACCATTACCTGCGCACCGGCGAACTGCTGCCGGCGCCGCTGGTGGAAGAGGTCCGCGAACTGATGAACGAGCACCTGCCGTCCCACTACGCGTTCTATGGCGACTACCTCGGCGTGCGCACGGCGCGCAAGCACATCGGCTGGTACGTCGAGGACCTGCCGGGCTGCGAAGAATTCCGCCAGCGCATGAACCGCCTGGAGTCGACGGCCGAGCAACTGGCGGCGGTCGACGAATTTTTCAAATCGCAACACCAGTTCGGCGAACGGTTACAATACCGGCCCGCGCATTCGGCCGATACCGCGATCGCCGCGTAATTTCACAGAAAAACAAGAAAAGTCGGAGACGAGTGCCGCCACAAGCGGCTGTTAACCAGGACAAGCAGCAGATATGAGCAAAGAAAGTATCCAGGAAGTCGTTCAGAAAAGCCTCGAAGACTATTTCAACGACCTGGGCGAGCAAAAACCGTCGAACATCTACGACATGATGCTCCTGACCGTCGAAAAACCGATCCTGCAAGTGGTGATGACGCGCGCGGAAGGCAACCAGTCGCACGCCGCGCAAATGCTGGGCATCAACCGCAATACCTTGCGCAAGAAATTGCAGGAGCACGGGCTGCTCTGAGCCGCCGCCGGGGGAGGGGCCGCGGCGTGCTGGCTGGCGTCGGACGGGTTCTGTTCCTGCTCCCGCTCCGGCAATCCGTTTGCACACGCGTCGCACCAATTTTCATCAACAGGCCACTCCCATGATCAAACAAGCTCTCATCTCCGTTTCCGACAAGACCGGCGTCCTCGATTTCGCGCGTGCGCTGGCGGCGCTCGGCGTGAACATCCTGTCCACCGGCGGCACCGCCAAGCTGCTGCAAGACAATGGCGTGCCGGTGACCGAAGTTGCCGACTACACCGGTTTCCCGGAAATGCTCGATGGCCGCGTCAAGACGCTGCACCCGAAGGTGCACGGCGGCATCCTGGCGCGCCGCGACTTCCCCGAGCATGTCGCCAAGCTCGAGGAGCACGGCATCCCGCAGATCGACATGGTGGTGGTCAACCTGTACCCGTTCCAGCAGACCGTGGCCAAGGAACAATGCTCGCTGGAAGACGCGATCGAAAACATCGACATCGGCGGCCCGACCATGCTGCGCTCGGCGGCCAAGAACCACCGCGACGTGGTCGTGATCGTCGACCCGGCCGACTACGGCGTGGTGCTGGCGGAAATGAAAGGCACCGGAACCA
>DAMAFT010000362.1:0-5056 GCA_031995805.1 Massilia sp. | reverse complement strand
GACGGCGCAGAACGCGCGCGTGCTGGTGGAGAACGGGGCGGACATGGTGGCGGCGGTCAGCAGCGTGTACCGGGCCGACGATCCGCAGGCGGCGGCGCGGGAGTTTGCGGCGTTGTTTTGAACCCGCCTGCGCGGCGAGGGCTTTGCGTAGGGTGGACGGCTGCGCCGTCCACGCGTCCAGGCGACGTGCGGATTACCGTGCGGCCTGCTAACGCTGGTCGAACGCGTGGACGGGAGACCCGTCCACCCTACGCAACCCTGCATCACTTGCCCAGCTTGATCTGCGACGCATCCGCCGTCAGGTAGCCCACCGCGCCGCCGAACTTGTCCTTGTAGTTCGCGCGGATCAGCGGATCCAGCGTGCCCTTGACGATGTTGTGGATACCGCCCCAGTCGCCCGGGTGCTGGAAGTTGCTCATGATGTAGGTCCAGCCGTTGATGTCGTCCACCGCGTGCAGGCCGGTCGACTCGGCGCCCGACGGGGTCGACAGGACACGCGCCAGCTGCTTGGTGTCGACGTTGTACGCCCACAGGAAGTTGTTGACGTGGTTGCCGCTGTCCTCGCCGATGAACAGGGTGCGCATCTTTTCCGAGAACTTCAGGTTGTCCGGGCTGGCGATCTTGTTCGGGTTCGCGGTATTGCCCAGCGCGTCGGCGGCGATGTCCTCGCCGACCAGCAGGGCCTTCAGGTCGACCGGCATCCATTCGCTGTCGATGGCGTTGCCGGCGGTGTCCTTCTGGCCGCCCTTCATGTTCAGCGCCATCACGGCGCCGGCGGTCAGCACCTTCGGGATCGAGACGCCGTTGCCCGGCACGTTCAGCGCGTTACCGGCGACCATCGAGCCGTTGGCGTTGGCCAGGGCCGAGTAGGCGACCTTGTCGCGCAGGTTGACGGTGGTGCCTTCCATCTTGGTGAAGCCCATCGAGCCGCCGACCAGCGCGGCGTAGCGGTGGGTTTCCAGGAAGGCGGCGGCCTTTTCCATGCCCGGCTTGAGTTTCAGCCATTCGACGCGGCCGTTGGCGGCGACCTTGGTGTAGGTGGCGTCCTGCGGATCGGCGGTCTTGACGTCCATGATGTCGGCCGGCTTGATCGACGCGGCCAGCGAGCGGATCTCGTCGCTCCTGGCGGAACCCAGCTTGATCCAGGTGAGCGGCGCGGCGCTGGCGGCCGGGTCCAGCGAGAAGCCGGCGCCGACCTTGGCCACGTACAGGGTGCCCGAGGACAGGTCTTTTTCCTTGTCGGCGACGAACACGAAGTAGCCGGCGTTGGTGGCGTCGTCGCCCATCAGCACGGTGCGGTTGTCGCCCATCACCTGCACCAGCTCGTGCGAGATGCGGCCCATGCAGTAGTGCTTCTTGATGCTGCCGGTGCCGTCCGGGTTGACGGTGATTTCCGGCAGGTGGCCGTAGTTGTACGGGTTGGCCTTGGTCTCGTCGCCGTACAGGTTCTTGCTGTAGGCCTTGAACTGGGCATCGCCGGCGGCGGTGAAGGCGTTCGGCTCGTATTCCTCGCTCGACAGGTGGGTGCCCCACGGCGACAGGCTGGCGCCGCAGGTGATCCACAGGCCGTTCACGCTCGACGTGTCGACGTTGTGGTACTTCACCAGCGACAGCTTGCCGGTGGTCTTGTCCTGGTCCAGCGTCAGCACGGCGATCGGCGACGGCAGCTTGCCGTACATGTCGGTCTTGCCGTCCTGGGCCCAGGTGGTGTATTCGAACTGCACGACCGCGAACACGGTATTGCCCTTGACGCCGGCGACGCTGGCGTTCGGCACGGTCAGCAGCGAGGTGCCGTCCGGCGAATCCGAGAAGAACTGGCGCGCCTTGCCGGCCACGGTGGTGTCGACGATCGGCTTGTTGTTGATGTCGTAGTAGCCGCCGGCCAGGATGGTGCCGCCCTTGCCGTCCGGGACCATGTCGCCGGTGACGAAGAAGGTCTGGTAGGCCAGCTTGAAGTCGACCTTGCTGGTGTCGCTGAAGTTGACGGTCATGCCGGACGCGACATAGGTCTTGGCCATCGACGCCGCATCGGTCAGCGCCGGTGCGTTCATGCCGCTGAAGACGACGCTCGCATAGGTCGGCGCCGGCGCGGTGGTGACCGGCGTGTCGTCGTCGTCGCCGCCGCCGCAACCCGCCAGCAGGGCGGTGATGCCACCGGCGCCCAGGGGCAGCATCGGGGTGGCGCCGAACAGGCGGAGCATGCGGCGGCGGGACAGGTCGGTGTCGGTGTTCGAGGTCATGCGTCAATCTCTCCAGATGATCGTGGGGGACCGCACCCGGCGGTGCGGCAATCCCGGCGAGGATAGAAGACGCACATGTCAGCTTGATGACAGCAATTTAACGGTTGTGTGACATGGCTTACAACAAACCGGCAAGGCCCAGCAACGACAACGGCATCGTCACCCCGGCCACGATGGTCTGCACCGCGATGATCCCCGCCATCAGCGGCGCGTCGCCACCGAGCTGGCGCGCCATGATGTACGAGGACGACGCCGTCGGCAGCGACTGGAACAGCAGCGCGGCCAGCGCCGCCGGCCCGTGCAGGCCGAAGGCGTGGCAGGCAGCCAGCGTCGCCAGCGGCATGCAGGCGAACTTGGCGACCGACGCGATGCCGACCGGGCCGATCCAGCGCCGCGCCGCCCCGAAGTCCAGCGCGGCGCCCACGCACAGGAGGCCCAGCGGCAGCGAGGCCTGGCCCAGCGCCTTGAACACCGGCTCGACCGCGCGCGGCAGCCCGAGTCCCGACGCATGCAGCGCGATGCCCACCACGCAGGCCAGCACCAGCGGATTGGCGGCCAGCTGGCGCGCCACGGCCGTCAAGGACGGCCTGCCCTTGCTGCCGTAGCGCGCGAACACCAGCACGCACAGCACGTTCACGGTCGGCACGATGGCCGCATTGCCGACTGCCGCCAGCGCGACGCCCTGCGCGCCCCAGATACCGGCGGCGGCCGACACGCCCACGTAGTTATTGAAGCGCACCCCGCCCTGGAACACGGACGTGAAGGCGGGATCGTCGAGCGCCAGCCGCTTGCGCACGGCGACCAGCAGCGCCGCGACCAGGAGCGTCGAGCAGACCAGCGCCGCCGCCATCGCGGCGACCGGCAGGCCGTCCAGCCGCGCCGTCGCCAGCCCGTGCATGAACAGCGAAGGCAGCAGCACGTAATAGCCCAGCTTTTCCGCATGGGGCCAGAAGGCGTCGTCGATGAAGCGGGCATGGCGCAGCCAGGCGCCGAGGGCGATCAGGAGGGCGATCGGGATGAGGGCAAGCAGCAGGGTCGTCGTCATGCCGCAAGGATAACGGCATTATTCGATGAGAAAAATCGATATTAACTTCTCATTGACCCGAGTTTTTCTCATGGATGGCGGCGCTGCCCGCCTCCAGCCGGATCGCCTCGGCGAGGGCCTGCGCCAGCCGCCCCGCGCGGCGGTCTTCGCGTTCGAGCAGGACGACCTTGCGCTCGAGCTGCGGCGCGCCGAACGGCAGGCAGACCAGTCCCGGCAAGGCGGCGCGCGTGCGCTCCGACAGCAGCACGACGGCGACGCCGAGGCTCGACGCGACCATGTGCACGATGGCCTGCAGGCTGTCCAGTTCCATGCTGGTCTGCACGTCCAGGCGCATGCGCCGCAGCGCAGCATCGATGGTGCGGCCGGCCCAAGCATGGCGGTCGAAGCGGATGAACGGGTAATCGCGCAGCAGCGTGGCGGCATCGATCCCGCCGAGGCCAGGCGGCGCGATCACCCAGAAGCCCTCGCGGTACAGGCCCGCGTGCACGAGACCCGCCGGATGCGGCTTGACGGGTTCCGTCGTGACGGCCGCATCGAGCTCGCCCGCATCGACGCGCGCCGCCAGCTCGGCCGACATGCCCGAATTGACCAGCACGCGCACGCGCGGATGCCGCTCGCGCAGCACGGCCAGCGCCGCCGGCAGCACGCCCGCCAGCGCCGTGTTGATGGCGCCGATGCGCAGGCGCCCGTGCAGCTCGCCGCCCTCGCCCAGCTCGCCGGCGATGCCGTCGTACAGGTCGAGGATCTGCTGCGCGCGCTCGACGGCGCGGCGGCCGGCATCGGTCAGCACCGGAATGCGCCGCGAGCGGTCGAACAGCACGGCATCGAAGTCCTGCTCCAGCGCACGCACGTGCAGGCTGACGGCGGATTGGGTCAGGTGGACGGCGTCGGCGGCGCGGGCGAAGGAGCCGTGTTTCGCGATGGCGAGCAGGGTGCGCAGGGCGCGGAGGGACATCTTCTATTAACTCAAGGAATATAGTAAATATAAAACATATAGAAATACTTAATCCACACGCTGAACAGAGTTTGCCAGCCTTCTCTCCCCACCAAAAAGCGTAGTATAAAAACGCTGTTCAATACCGTAAAGCAGCAGCTTCAACTCATCGTCGGTAGATATTTCAAATTTATTTTCACTCTCATCAAATTTAAGCTTTTGATCACAATAACCGCCAATGTAAACGAGAATATTCATCTTATCCTGTGCAGACATCTTGCCTAAAGAGTCCATGGCGAGAGCAATTCTCTTTCGATTTAGCTTTGAGACCTTGCTTGCATCATAATTATTCTTTAGTTCAATGAAATCTTCTTGCAGGAAAGCTTCCACCTCCTGTTGAGTGGCTTCCCTATAAAGTTCATCGATGCCTTTGAAAATTCCAGAAATGGCTGCCAGATTTCGAAAAATTAATGTATCAGCAGCCTTAAAATAGACGGCATCTGGTTGTTCATTAACTATTAGACGATCGGCACTTTCCTCAACCTTTACTGCCTCACCGAATCCAATGAATTTTTTCTTGATAAATAAAGATGGCGTTATTTTCTGAAAATAAAATTCCCCTTGCTGAACAGAAAAAATATATGAAATACTGGAAAATTGTTCTTTTTTTAAATCATCAAAATCCTTAGAGTCAAAATCTTCTCGAAGAAAATCAACAAAGAATGATTTTTGACTAAAATTTTCGATTTTAAACCAAGAATCCTCATCTAAATGATGATCTGGGGAATAAGAAACCCAAGCATTAGAATTAAAATTAATACGCTCATATAAAGTATA
>DAMAFT010000361.1:0-5062 GCA_031995805.1 Massilia sp. | reverse complement strand
TCGACCGCCTCGGCGGGCTCGACCCGGACCCGGCCCATCGGGGACGGACGCGCCACTGATCTTTTTGCGCGACAATGGCGTATCCGCGGCATGCCGCCGCGTCATTGGAGAGAAGCTAGATGAGTGCAATTCACCTGGACCGGGGCGATGCCCTGCTCGTGATCGACATGCAGGTCGATTTCCTGCCGGGCGGTGCGCTCGGCGTGGCCGCCGGCCACGAAGTCGTCGCCCCGATCAACCACCTGATCGAACTGTACCGCGAGCAGGGCCTGCCGGTGGTCGCCTCGCGCGACTGGCACCCGCAGGACCACTGTTCGTTCGCGCCGCAGGGCGGTCCGTGGCCGCCGCATTGCGTCGCCGGCACCCCGGGGGCCGGGTTCGCGGCCGAACTGGCGCTGCCGGACGACGTCATCGTCGTCTCGAAGGCGGACACGCCCGGCGCCGATGCGTACTCGGCCTTCAACGGCACCACGCTGGCGGACGCGCTGCGCAAGCGCGGCGTCGAACGCGTGACGGTCTGCGGCCTGGCCACCGACTACTGCGTGCTGAACACGGTCACCGACGCGCTGGAGGAGGGGTTCGACACCTTGATCGTGCCGGAGGCGATGCGCGCGGTGGACGTCGAGCCGGGCGACGGCACGCGCGCCCTCGACCGCATGGTGGCGCGCGGCGCGGTGCCGGTGCGCCTGAACGCGGCGGGGATGACGGCGTTGTCGGTGGGGTGAGACGGGGGCCTCAACGCCGCAACAACACCAGCCACCCCTCCACGTCGGCCCCATGCTCGCGTCGTAATACGGCCCGTTCCGCTGCCGCCACCACGAGTCCGGCCTGTACCGCACAGCGCTCGACGTACGCCAGCGCATGCGCATACCGGTTCGACGGCCGGATCGCATACCCGTCCCCGTCGTCCAGCGCCTCGCAGGACAACGCGAACCGGCCGCCGGGGCGCAGCGCCGCGCGCGCCCGCGCGAACAGCGTTTCCAGCGCGCCGATATAGACCAGCACGTCGGCTGCGACCAGCAGGTCGTGGCGTCCTTCCTGGCCGGCCAGCCAGTCGCCGATGTCGGTGCAGGCCAGTTCGTCGTACAGGCCGGTCGCGCGCGCCTTGTCCAGCATCCTGGGCGACAGGTCGACGCCGGCCAGGTGCGCCGCCGCCGGCCGCAGGAAGGGCGCGCACAGGCCGGTGCCGCAGCCCAGGTCGGCGATGCTGCCCGCAGGGGCCTGCGATCCGCCGCCATGGCGCCGCAGCAGCGCATCCAGCAAGGCGGGGGTGCGGTAGCCGAGCACGTCGACCAGGTGGCGGTCGAAGTGGCCCGCGTACTGGTCGAACAAGCCCCTGACGTAGTCCGCCGGCGCGGCCGCCGGCAGTCCTGCGTCGCCCGGCGCGGCCAGCGCCGCCAGCGAGAAGCCGATCTCGCCGGCGTCCGCGCCCAGCGCCAGCGCGCGCCGGTAGGCGGCGACGGCGTCGTCGCGGCGGCCGAGCGCGCGCAGCGTGTTGGCGCGGTAGTGTTCGGCCAGCGCGTAACCGGGGCGCAGCGCCAGCGCCCGGTCGTAGCTGCCCAGCGCCCCGTCGAGGTCGCCGGACTTCCTGAGCGCCGCGCCGCGCGCGCACCAGGTCTCGGCATGGCCGGGCGCGGCGGCGAGCGCGCGGTCGTAGGCGTCGACGGCTTCGTCCGGGCGTTCCATGCCCTGCAGCGCATTGCCCAGGGCGAGCAGGGCGTCGGCGTAGCCCGGCCGCGCCGCCAGCGCCTGGCGCGCGCTGGCGGCGGCGTCGGCGTCGCGGCCCAGGTCGTGCAGGACGATCGCGCGGTGGCACCAGGCTTCCGGGTAGCCGGGCTGGAGACCCAGCGCGCGCTCGTAGCTGTCCAGCGCCTGCTCCGGGCGACCCAGGCGCCGCAGCGCATTGCCGCGGTTGTCCCAGGCCAGTGCGTAGTGCGGGTCGAGCCGCAGCGCCGCCTCGTAGCTGTCCAGCGCATCCCGGGCGCGGCCCAGGTCCTGCAGCGCCGCGCCCAGGTTGCAGTGGGCGCGCGCCTGCTGCGGATCGATGGCCAGCGCGTCCGCGATCAGCCGCGCCGCCAGCGCCGGATCGCCGCGCTGGCGCTCGATCACGCCCAGCAGGTGCAGGGCGTCGAACTGGCGCGGGGCGGCCTCCAGCACCTGGCGGTACAGCGCCTGGGCCGCCTCCAGGCGGCCCTGCTGGTGCAGCTGCACGGCTTGCCGGAGGAGCGCGGTCGGGTCCTGGTCCATGCCCTGCTCAGCTCCAGCTCAGGTCGGTCTTCGACAGCGGTAGCGCGCGCACCCGGTGACCGGTGGCGGCGAAGATCGCATTGCACACGGCCGGCGCCAGCGGCGGGAACGCGGGCTCGCCCAGGCCCGTGACCGGATAGTCGGTCTTGAGGAAGTGCGATTCGATCTTCAGGGGGGCCTCCGGCATGCGCAGCAGCTGGTATTCGTGGAAGTTCGACTGCACCACGCGGCCGTTCTCGATGTCGAGCCGTGGGTGCATCAGGGTCGACAGGCCGTCGATGACCGAACCTTCGACCTGGTGCTCGGCGCCGGACAGGTTGACGACCTGGGCGCCGACGTCGGCGACCACGACCACGCGGTCGACCGTCAGCCTGCCGTCCTTCGACACGGTGACTTCGGCGACCTGGGCGACATAGCCGCGGTGGCTGAAGTGGAAGGCCACGCCGGCGCCCTGGCCGCGCGCGAACGTGCGCCTGCCCCAGCCGGCCTTCTCGGCCACCGCCTCGAGCACGCCGCGCATGCGCGCCACGTTGTAGGGCACGCCGCGTTCGCCGGTGCCGGCCATCATGTCGCGCTTGCCCAGCAGCTCCAGGCGGAACGCGACCGGGTCGCGCCGCGCCGCATGGGCCAGCTCGTCGATGAAGCTGTGGACGACCCAGGAAAAGACGTTGCTGCCGGGCGCGCGCCAGGGACCCATCGGGATCCGGCATTCGAGCGCGGTCTGCTCGAGCAGGCAGTTGGGCGTCCAGCGGGCGGGGAATTCGTCGCCCGACAGGCTGGCGCCGCTGCCCGGCTGCAGCACGCTCGCGCCATCGCGTTCGACCCGGTTGGCGAAGGTGACGAAATGGTCGTGCCAGGCCACCAGCCTGCCGTCGGCATCGGTGCCGCCGCGCAGGAAGTGGAAGCCGCCGGCGCGGAAGTGGTCCTGCTGCAGGTCGTCCTCGCGCGTCCAGGTCAGCTTGACCGGTGCATCGACCGTCCGCGCGACCTGTTGCGCGATCGCCGCCGCCTCGACGATGAAGTCGGACGACAGCCGGCGCCCGAAGCCGCCGCCGCTGCGCGTGATGTGCAGCGCGATCTTGTCCTTCGGGATGCCGAAGGTGGACGCCACCAGCGCCTGGCCGGCGCCCGGGTTCTGCGTCGGGGCCCACAGTTCCAGGGTGCCGGCGGCGGGCTTGAACCAGGCCGTGCAATTCTGCGGTTCCATGCTCGCGTGCGAGATGAACGGATACGTATAGCTGGCCGTGACGGTATGCGCGGCGCCGGCCAGCGCCGCCGCGACGTCGCCGTCCTTGCGCAGCACGGCGGCGCCGGGCCTGGCCGCGGCCGCGCGGGCCTGGGCCGCGAAGCCCGCCCAGCCGTGCTGCGCGCCTTCGCCCTCGTCCCACCGCACGTCCAGCGCCTTGCGCGCGCGCAGCGCGTTCCAGGTCGAGTCGGCGACGATCGCCACGCCGGGGCGCAGGCCGTTCAGGTTGGCCGTGCCGTCGACGATGAACGCATCCTTCACGCCCGGCAGCGCCTTGACCGCATCCAGGTTGGCCGCCAGCGGGCGTCCGCCCAGCACCGGACACTTGACGTAGGTCGCGTACAGCATGCCGGGCAGGCGGGTATCGATGCCGAACAGCGGCTGGCCGGACACCACGAGGCCGTTGTCGACGCCGCCGACGCGGGTGCCGAGCAGGCGGTAGGTCGACGGATCCTTCAGCACCACGCCGCTGGCGTCCGGAACAGGCAGCCGCGCCGCCGCCGCCGCCAGCGCACCGTAGCCCAGCTTGCGGCCGCTGGCGTCGTGCAGCACGGTGCCCAGGCTGGCGCGGCAGCTCGATGCCGGCACGCCCCAGGCGTGCGCCGCGGCCTGCACCAGCATGGTCCGCGCGGTGGCGCCCAGGCGGTGGAAGTTGTCGTAGTTGGTCGGGGTCGAGGTCGAGCCGCCGGCTCCCTGCGGGCCGTAGGCGGGGTCCAGGTCGCCCTGGACCACGCGCACGCGCTTCCAGTCGACGTCCAGCTCCTCCGCGATCACCATCGGCAGCGAGGTCTTGATGCCCTGGCCGATCTCGGGTTGCTTGGACACCAGCGTCACGCTGCCGTCGGCGCCGATGCGGATGAAGGCGTTCGGGGCGAACGCATCGGCCGGCCGTGCCTTCGGATCGGCGGCGGCGGCGCTCGCCAGGCCGATGGCGCCGCTCGCCTGCAGGCCCAGCAGCAGGGCCCCGGTGCCGGCATTGCGCAGGAAGCGGCGGCGCGCGGGGAGCGCAGGGGCGGGTGCGGATGCGGCCATGGTCGTCTCGCTCATCGCTTGTCCTTTCCCTTGCCGGCGATGTCGGCCGCCCGGTGGATGCCGGCGCGGATGCGCACATAGGTCGCGCAGCGGCACAGGTTGCCGGCCATGGCCTCGTCGATCTGGGCGTCGCTGGGGCGCGGATGCTGCTTCAGGAGGGCGCAGGCCGTCATGATCTGGCCGCCCTGGCAATAGCCGCACTGCGGCACGTCGAGTTCCTGCCAGGCCTGCTGCAACGGGTGCGCGGCGTGCGGGTCGAGGCCCTCGATGGTCGTGATCCTGGCCTTGCCGACGCTGGACACGGGCAGCTGGCAGGCGCGCGCCGGCTGGCCGTCGACGTGCACCGTGCAGGCGCCGCACACGCCCATGCCGCAGCCGTACTTGGTACCGACCAGGCCCAGGGTATCGCGCAGCGCCCACAGCAGCGGCGTATCCGCTTCGACGTCGACGGCGCGGGCCTTGCCGTTGACGTTCAGGATGTATTGACTCATGGTGAAATTGCCGGTTCGCAAAAAGGCACATCGTAACCAGATGCCG
>DAMAFT010000360.1:0-5064 GCA_031995805.1 Massilia sp. | reverse complement strand
ATGCGGTGGCCGTCGATCAGCACCAGCGTGGCGTTGTTGTTCAGTCCGCGCAGCGAGATGCCGCTGCCGCCCGCCGCGAAGCCGCCCGAGAAGTTCTGGCTCAGCGTGCCGGCGCCGTTGGCCGTGATGTTCTGCAGGACTTCGCCCACCGAGGTGTAGCCGGAATTCTTCAGGTCCTTGGCATTGATCACCTGGACCGGGCTCGGGGTCTCGGCATCGGCGCGGCGGATGAAGGAACCGGTGACTTCGACGCGCTGCACCGGCGCGTCGGCACCGGCGGCCGGCGCTTGCGGCTGCGCCGGCGCCTGCTGCGCCAGGGCGGACATGCTGGTGGCCGCGAATGCGCCCACGGCCGCCAGTTGGCGGATCGTGCGCGGCAGGACTTTCAGGTTGCTGCTCATGGATACTCTCCTTGGGGTGGCTCTTCTGACTTCTTGTTATGGACCCGGTGCGCGAAACGCCGGGCAATACGAGGCCATTCCGTGCCGGCGGGACCGGCGGCGGCGGGTGCAGGGGGAACGTTGCGGCGTTCGCGCAACGGAATGGTTTATATCGTTCTAACCAATATAGTTAGTGCAAATTTCAGGTGTCAAACGGATTTTGAAATGCGGCCCGTGTTCACCGCCGAGTTACGCAACAGCGACGGCGCACGCAAATCCGCTTGACATGTCCAAACGGCAAGCGTAGGTTTTTCCGATCGTCATCTACGAAGGAGAGGTTTCGTCCATGCGCAGCATCCCGTTCCTGCCCGCCGTCCTGTGTTCGGCGCTGGCCCTGGTATTCACACCCGCGGCCGCGAATGCCGCGGCGCCCGGTCCCGCGCAGGCGCCCTTCTCCTTCGCGCAGGCGCCCGGCCACCTGCCGAAGAACGTGGTGCCCACCGACTACACGATCGCCATCGTCCCCGACGTCGACAAGCGCACGCTGCGCGGCACGGAGTCGGTGCAGCTGCAGTTCAAGGAAGCCACCGACACCATCCAGTTCAACGCGCTGAACATGACGTTCGAGAACGTGCGCCTGGACGGCAAGCCGGTCAAGAACGTGAGCGTCGACGACAAGCGCCAGATCGTCACGGTGACGCTGGCGGCCAGGGCCAGGCCGGGCCGCCACGTGCTGGACCTGACCTACGCCGCGCAGATCGAGACCGGCCCGCGCGGCCTGTTCGCCCAGCCCTTCCAGAAGCCGGACGGCAGCCGCGACGTGCTGCTGTCGACGCAGTTCGAGGCCACCGACGCGCGCCGCATGTTCCCGTGCTGGGACGAGCCCGCGTTCCGCGCGCGCTTCCAGCTCACCGCCACCGTGCCGGCGCAATGGGCGGCGATCTCCAACATGCCGGTGCAAAAGCGCGTGGTGAAGGGCGACCTGGCCACCACCACCTTCGCGCGCTCGCCGTCGATGGCGTCCTACCTGGTCGAATTCACCGGCGGCGACATGGCGAAGGTCGGCACCCGCGCCGGCGATACCGAGATCAACGTCTGGGCCGTGCGCGGCCAGGAACAGAACGGCAAGGTGGCGCTGGAAGACGCGCGCCAGATCCTGCTCGACTACAACGAGTACTTCGGCGTGCCCTATCCGCTGCCCAAGCTGGACGCGATCGCCGTGCCGGGCGGCTTCCAGGGCGCCATGGAGAACTGGGGCGCGATCACCTACAACGACCAGACGCTGCTGCTCACGCCGACGTCGACCATCGACAACCGCCAGCTGGTGTTCGGCATCTCGGCGCACGAGATGGCGCACCAGTGGTTCGGCGACCTGGTCACGATGGGCTGGTGGGACGACATCTGGCTCAACGAAAGCTTCGCCTCCTGGGGCGCGGCCAAGGAAACCGACAAGCGCAACCCCGGCTGGCGCGTGCGCGAGGCCGAGGATGCGGGCAAGGAGGCGGCGATGCGCGTCGACGCCCGCGTCGGCTCGCGCGCCGTGCACTACCCGGTCGAGAACGAGCTGGAGCCGCAGAACAACGCCGACCCGCTGATCATCTACAACAAGGGCCAGGCCGTGCTGCGCATGCTCGAGGCCCACGTGGGGGCGGACACCTTCCGCGAAGGCATCCGCGCCTACATGAAGAAGCACCAGTACGCGAACACCACCAGCACCGACCTGTGGAACGCGCTCGGCGCGGCCAGCGGCCGCGACATCGCGGCGCTGGCGCGCGACTGGATCGAGCAGCCGGGCTTCCCGGTGGTGACGGTGCGCAGCGAATGCGACGCCAACGATACGCGCGTGCTGACGCTGGACCAGTCGCGCTTCCTGCTCTACGACAAGGACGGCAACAAGGAACGCCCGCACTGGTCGATCCCGCTGCGCATGCGCGTGGGCGCCGACGGCGCGGCGCAGTCGGTCCTGCTGGACAAGGACGGCGACCGCATCGCGGCCGGCCGCTGCGACCAGCCGCTGTCGCTGAACGCCGATGCCGACGGCTTCTACCGCGTGGCCTACGACGACGCCGTGCTGGCCGTGAACACCCGTGCGTTCGCCACCCTGCCGGACGGCGACCGCATCGCCCTGCTCGACGACCAGTGGGCGCTGGTGGAAAACGGCACGCGGCCGCTGGCCAGCTACCTGGCGCTGGTCGACGCGATGGGCGACAGCCTGAACGAACGCGCCTGGAACCAGATCCTGGGCGCGCTCGACACGGTCGAACGGTCCGAGCGCGGCACGCCCGGCCACGACGCCTTCGTCGCCCACGCGCGCGCCCTGCTCAAGCCGGTGGCCACGCGCATGGGCTGGGCGCCCGCATCCGGCGAAACCGCCGGCATGCAGCGCCTGCGCCGCAGCCTGCTGGCGCGCCTGGGCGCCTGGAGCGACCAGGACGTCGTCGCCGAGGCGCGCCGCCGCTTCGCCGCCTTCGTCGCCGACCGCGACAGCCTGGCGCCGGACGACCAGGCCACCATCCTCACCATTGTCGCCCAGAACGCCGACGCCGCCACGTTCGAGCAACTGCACGCGGTGGCGCGCGGCGCCCGCAACGAGACCGAAGTGCGGCGCTTCTATCCGATCCTGATGCGCGTGCGCGACCCGCAACTGGCCGCGCAGGCCGCCGCCATCGCGCTGTCGCCGGAGATCCCGCCGCAGGCCGACGTGCTGCGGCTCGGCCTGGTGCTGGCCCTGTCGGCCGAGCATCCGCAACTGTCCTGGACCACCTTCACCGGGCAGTTCGACAAGCTGACGGCCGCCAACCCGGGCAACCGCCCCAACGTGCTGGCCAAGACGGCGCCGGAAGTGTTCTGGAACAGCATCCCGCTCGAGACGCTGCAGTCCTGGATCCGCGCGCAGGTGGAGCCGGGCATGCTGGACACGCTGGCCGGCTCGATGGAGACGGCGCGCTTCCGCCAGAACGAGAAGGTGCGGCTGGTCGAGGCGGCGGACCGGATCGTCGGCAAGCGGTCCTGAGCGGGCCTCGCCGGACGCGCGGCGGCGCCAGGTGCGCCGCCGCGCTACACTAGCCGGATTTCTCGCACTGTCTACCGATACCGATGACCCGTATTTCCCGCACCGACCTGCCCACGCGCACCTTCGCCGCCTTCCTGTTCGACATGGACGGCACCATCCTCACCTCGATCAAGGCCGCCGAGCGCGTCTGGGGCCGATGGGCCGCCGGCCACGGGCTCGACGTCGAGGCCTTCCTGCCGACCATCCACGGCAAGCGCACCGAGGACACCGTGCGCGGCCTCGGCCTGCCCGGCGTCGACGCGGTCGCGGAAGCGGCCCGCATCACCGCGGCCGAGATCGAGGATACCGAGGGCGTCGAGGCGATCGCCGGCGTGGCCGACTTCCTGGCCAGCCTGCCGCGCGGGCGCTGGGCCATCGTCACCTCGGCGCCGCGCAAGCTGGCCGAGGCGCGCATCGCGGCGGCCGGCCTGCCGCTGCCCGACGTGATGGTGGCGGCCGAGGACGTCCGGCGCGGCAAGCCGGCGCCGGACCCGTTCCTGCTCGGCGCCGACAAGCTGGGCGTGGCGCCCGCGGACTGCCTGGTGTTCGAGGACACGCTGGCCGGCCTGCAGTCGGCCGCCGGCGCCGGCATGGACAGCGTGGTGGTGACGGTCACGCACGCGCATGCGCTGGAGACGGACGTGGCGGCGGTGCTGGATTACGCGGATTTGCGGGCGGTGCAGGCGGCAGACGGCCTGCTGAAGGTAACGCGGCGTTGAACCGTCGTCCCCGCGAAGGCGGGGACGACGTCATTTACACCGTGCCCAGGCAAGCCGCCACCGCCTCCCCCACCTCGGTGGTGCTGGCCGTCCCGCCCATGTCGGGCGTGCGCGGCCCGTCGACCAGCACGCGCTCCATCGCCCGCACGATCGCGTCGTGCGCCTGCGTGTAGCGCTCCTCGCCCTGCCCCAGGAATTCCAGCATCATCGCGCCCGACCAGATCATCGCGATCGGATTGGCGATGTTCCTGCCGTAGATGTCGGGCGCGGAGCCGTGCACCGGTTCGAACAGCGAGGGGAAGCGGCGTTCCGGGTCCAGGTTGGCCGACGGTGCGATGCCGATCGTGCCGGTGCAGGCCGGACCCAGGTCGGACAGGATGTCGCCGAACAGGTTCGACGCCACCACCACGTCGAAGCGCTCCGGCGACAGCACGAACCTGGCCGCCAGGATGTCGACGTGGTACTTGTCCCATTGGACGTCGGCGTAGCGCTCGCCCATGGCGGCCACGCGCTCGTCCCAGTACGGCATCGAGATCGCGATGCCGTTCGACTTGGTCGCCGCCGTCAGGTGCTTCTTCGGGCGCCGCCGGGCCAGCTCGAACGCGTACTTGAGGATGCGGTCGGTGCCGTGGCGCGTGAACACGGATTCCTGCAGCACGAACTCGCGCTCGGTGCCTTCGAACATGCGCCCGCCCACCGCCGAGTATTCGCCCTCGGTGTTCTCGCGCACCACGTAGAAGTCGATGTCGCCCGGCTGCTTGTTCGCCAGCGGGCACGGCACGCCCGGCATCAGCCGCACCGGGCGCAGGTTCACGTACTGGTCGAACTCGCGCCGGAACTTGATCAGCGAACCCCACAGCGAGACGTGGTCGGGCACCGTGTCCGGCCAGCCGACGGCGCCGAAGTAGATCGC
>DAMAFT010000359.1:0-5086 GCA_031995805.1 Massilia sp. | reverse complement strand
CAGATGCGCGCCGCCTCGTCCGGTCAGGGGAATTTCCCCAGGATCGACACCAGCCTCCCCTGAAACCCTACCGACAAGCGAAGGAGCCAGCCATGAAGGAAACCACCCACGCCGCCGCCGCGATCATCCTTGCGATGCTTGCCTGTACCGGCAGCGGATGTTCGCAGGAGAGTGCGGGCGGCAAGGCCGCGATCGCGATGCGGGTACTCACCGTCGACGAGTACCTGCAGCAACCCCAGCTGCGCAAGAAAGTCTTTGCCGAGTGCGCCAACCATTCGGGCCGCAAGGGCGGCGACCCCAACTGCGTGAACGCCCTGCGCGCGGAACGCATCGCCGCAGCCGGCACCGGTCGCTTCCCCGGCGTGACACCGTAGGAGCGGAGCATGGCCGAGCCGACCAACTTCTTCACCGCCAACCTGCAGTACATCGAGGCGGTATGCGACGCCTACGTCGGCGAGCAGGTCGCCGTTGTGGCGCGGGCCATCGAGCCGGCGGCGTTCACGTTCCTCGGCGTGTACGTCGTGCTCTGGGGTTTCGCCAGCATGCGGGGACTCATCAAGGAGCCGCTGATGGACATGGCCGAGCGGGTACTGAAGGTCTCGCTGATATTCGGTGTCGGCATCGGCCTGGCCGAGTACAACACCATCATCACCGAGACCTTCCTGCATGGCCCCGGGGAACTGGCGGCGGCGATGGCGCGCTCGCCGGATACCGGTGGCTTCACCGGCGGCCTCGACATGCTGTTCAGCCAGGGGTTCGACATCGGCAGGCAGTTCTGGGCCAAGGCAGGGCTGTTCAACGGCGACATGGGACTGTACTTCATCGCGCTCGCCATATGGACGCTGACCATCGTGGTCACGGCCTACGGTTTCTTCCTGATGGCGCTGTCCAAGGTCGCACTGACGGCGATCCTGGCATTGGGTTCGTTGTTCATCCTCAGCCTGCTGTTCGAGACGACGGCCGGGTTCTTCAATTCGTGGATCCGCCAGCTGAGCAACTATTTCCTCGTCCCGATCCTCGTCATGGCCGTCAACCTGCTCGTGCTCAAGCTGTTCTCGCGCGCGGCTTCGGACGCGGCCATCGCGAACGCCGGCGACGTCGACCAGATCTTCCCGTTCATGGCGATGGGCATCGTCTCCCTGCTCGCGCTGGCATCGGTGCTGACCATCGCGGCCGGGCTGGCGGGCGGCGTGTCGCTGTCCTCGTTCGGCGTGGGAAGGCTGGCCGTCGGTCTCATGCATCGCCACGCCCCGTCACTGGTCGGCAAGGGCGTCGACTATTCCACGCGGCCCGTCCGGTACGCCGGCCGCAAGGCCTGGAGCGCGACGCAGGGCGCCTTCCGGGGCAGGGCTCGCAATTCAATCTCCCTTACCAAGAAGAAGTGAGGACACCATGCGCAAACTGATCCTGCTCGCTGCCATCGCGGTATCGCTGGCCGGCTGCGCCACCAGGCCGCCCGGCTGCGACGGCAGGGACCGCCGTCCCGTCAACGTGCCGGCGCAGGCCGGCATCACCTATCCAAGCTGCGGCACGGCCGCATAGGAGTATCCAATGAAGACCACGCAAGCCCAGGACGCGCTCGCTGCACACCTGAACGAGCTGCGCCGGTTCATCGAAACGCACGACGACATACAGGTCCTATTGCGGCATTCGGCAGCGGAATCCGACCGCAACACGGAGATGGAGCAGCGCTCGCGCAGGACGGCCTGGCGGGTGGCGGCCGGCGCGTCCGGATTGACAATCGCGGCGTTCGCGATCGCCGCCGGCGCCATCCACACGTCGATGCGGCCGGCGCCGCCGCCGGAAGTGCTGGTCGTCGACAAGTCGACCGGCACCACGAGCCCGCTGATGTCGCTCGCCACGTACCAGCTCACGCCGGAGGAGGCGACCATCCGGCGCAGCGTCTCGGCCTTCCTGCGCGCACGCGAGGGTTACACGTTCGACACCGCCGAGGACAGCTACTACGACGCCGCCGCGTTCATGAGCCCGCGGCTGCGGGCGCAATGGGCCGAATACTGGGATACGGCCAACCCGGCGTCGCCGATGAACGTCTACAGGAAGGACGGCAAGGTGCGCGTGCAGATCGGGGCGATCACCATCCTGCGCAACGGCTTCGACGCCGCCACCGGCGTGCGGGCCAGCTTCACGTCGCGCGTGTGGCGCGCGGACCAGCCGGCGGGCGAAGCGACCAGCTGGATCGCGACCATTCCCTTCCGCTGGGTGAACGTGGCGAGCGACGAACGCACGCGCCGCGTGAATGACCTGGGCATGGAGATCACCGATTACATCAAGGATCCCGACCTCGGGGCCGCGTCGCTGCCGGGGCCGGCGGTACGGCAGCCCGAGCCGCCGGCCCCGGCAGCGACGCGGCAAGGCCGTCCGGTGGCGCTGGCCGCGCCCGTCGCAACCGCCAGGGAGGTGTCGCCATGAAAGCGAGATTGATCGCGTGCCTGCTGGCCGGCGTGCTGCCGATGCACGCCAACGCCGCCCAGGAACCGGTACCGTCGAAAGCCGATGCACGCGTCCGTTTCGTCGACTACGACCCGAACAACGTGGTCACGATCTACGGCAAGGTCGGCACCGCGACGATGATCCTGTTCGAGCCGGACGAGCAACTGATCGACATGGTCGGCGGTAACACGGACGCGTGGCAGGCGGCCAGCACGGGCAAGCGCAACGGCGTGTTCTTCAAGCCTGCCGTGAAGGCGCCGGCGACGAACATCCAGGTCGTCACCGACAGGCGCGCCTATACCTTCGACATGAAGCTGGCGCCGCCGAACGAGACCGGCTACCTGACGGTACGTTTCCGCTACCCGGCGACGGAGCGCGCGGCGGAAACCAGGGCGAAGGAGCGCGAGCGGGTCGAGCAGCTGCTCGACCAGGGCGGCCCGGTACGCAACCGCAACTATACGGTCCAGGGCGCAGGTGAACTGGCGCCCGTCGAGGCATGGGATGACGGGACCGTGACGTATCTCCGGTTCCCGGCCCGTACCCGGCTGCCTGCGATCTACGGCGCCAGCGACGGCGACGACAGCGCCGGGCAGATCGAGAACGTCACCGTCGGCGCCGACGGAACCGTCGCGGTCCACGGCGTGCGTCCCAGGCTCGTGTTGCGATCGGGGTCACTGGTGGCCTGCGTCTTCAACGAAGGCTTCGACCCGGGTGCTCCCCGGGCCCCAACCAATACCTCTTCGTCGCAAGTCGAACGTGTCGTGAAAGGAGGCGGGAAATGAACATCTTTCGCTTCAGGATGGACCGGGGAGACGTGGAAGGTGCCGACGCCGGCGAGATCATCGAAGGCGAGCGTGACGCCGCGTCCATGCAGCGCGGACTGCGTGTGCAGGGCAAGGTTGCCAACCTGCTCATCGTCGCCGGCGTGGTGGGCGTGGCGGGCCTGGCCCTGTGGCGCTACTACGCCGCCGTCTACGACAGGCATCATGCAGCGGCCGAGCCGGCGCGCGATGCGGTGGCCGCCGTGCCGGCCAGCCTTCCGCCGCTGAAGACGCCCGTGTTCCAGGAAGCCCGGCCGGAGACGCCGTTGCCGGCGATGCCGACGGCGGTACAGCCTGGACCTCCAGCCGGCCAGTCACTCCCGGCTGGAAGCCCCGGCGCTGCGGTCGGTCCGAGGCCGCCGACACCAGCCGAGGCGCGCCTGAAGCAGCGCCTCGAATCTCCCCTGGCCTTCAGGCTGGCCGACGCGCAGGGAGCAAGGACCGCAACCGGCATCACGGGCGCTGCCGCCGCGGAGCCGGCAGGAGCCGACGTTTCCGGGCAACAGGCCCCGGCCCGTCCGGGCCATCAACTGCGCGGGACAGGAGCCCGGGCGTACATGCTGGCCGACGCGAGCATGATGGTCACGCAAGGCACCAGGATTCCCTGCAACGTGGTGGAGGCGCTCGACACCACGCTGCCGGGCCTCGTCACCTGCATCCAGGCCGAGGACGTGCGCAGCGCCGACGGCAGGGTGGTGCTGCTCGAGCGCGGCACGAAATGGGTCGGCGAGCAGGCGAACGGCATCGCCCAGGGCCAGCGCCGCGTGGGCATCGTGTGGGCGCGCGGCGAGACACCGAACCACGTGCTGGTCGACGTCGACTCCGGCGGCGCCGACTCGCTGGGCCGCCCTGGCATCGCCGGCGACGTCGACAACCATTTCTGGGACCGCTTCGGCGCCGCTATCCTGCTGAGCGTGATCGGCGACGTCGGCCCCTACCTGACCGCGCTGCGACAGGGCGGCGGCAACAACAACACGACCATCGCCTTCCCGAACATCACTGGCGGGGCGCAGCAGGTGATGAGCGACGTGCTCAAGTCGACCCTGAACATTCCCCCGACCCTGACGGCGCCCGAGGCGTCCCGGATCATCATCCACGTCGCGCGCGACCTGGATTTCCGCGACGTGTACGCGCTGCGGGAACGTCCAACCGCAACCCCATGAGGCCAGCCATGCATGCCATGACCAGAAACCCGCAGGAAAAATCCACGATGGCGCTCGCGCTCGAACCGGTGTCCGCCTTCCTCGACGATGCCGGGATCACCGAGATCGTCGTCAACCGTCCCGGCGTCCTGATGGCCGAGCGGGAAGGGCGGTGGGAAACCCACCGCCTGCCTTCGCTGACCTTCGAGTGGTGCCTCGACCTGGCGAAACTGCTGCGCAACCGCGCGAGCCAGGACATTACCGAGGCCCAGCCGCTGCTGGGTGCCCAACTGCCGGACGGGCAGCGGGTCCAGGTCGTCATACCGCCGGCCGTACCTGGCGGAACGGTCTCGATCACCATCCGCAGGCCGAGCACGACGGTGTTCTCGCTGGCGGAACTGCTCGCGAAAGGCGCGTTCGCAACCACGCGCCGCGAGCAGTCCCTTCTGCTGGAGCCGAGCGAGCGCGAGCGCCTGGAAACGGCGCTGGCGCCGCCCGACAGGGAACTGCTGGGCCTGTTCCAGTCGGGCGAGTGGGAAGCGTTCTTCACGCTGGCTGTCCGCAGGCGCAAGAACATCGTGTCGTCGGGTTCGACCGGCTCGGGCAAGACGACGCTGGGCAACGCGCTCGCCGCCCTGATTCCCGGGCACGAACGCATCGTGACGGTCGAGG
>DAMAFT010000358.1:0-5090 GCA_031995805.1 Massilia sp. | reverse complement strand
CGATGGACGTGATCGCCCGCTTCGGCGGCGAGGAATTCCTGATCCTGCTGCCGGAAACGACGGTGGAGTCGGCATCCGCGGCGATGGTGCGCGTGCAGCGCGAGCTGACCCGCCACTTCTTCCTGCACGAGAACGAAAAGATGCTGATCACCTTTTCCTGCGGCGTCGCGCTGCGCCACCCGAACGAAGACCAGGCGCATCTGATGGCGCGCGCCGACCGCGCCATGTACCAGGCCAAGCAGAGCGGCAAGAACCGGGTGGTGGTGGCCGATTGATGGCCAGGATGGCATCGCCGCAGCCCATCCGCCGCGGCCTTGACCCTCGAAAATAAATTTATTTTGGGCCTAAAGTTCACGTTTTTCGCGCCGCAGAGCGCAGGCCCCGCAAGCATGACAACGTGCTTCTACCGAAAAATTTCGCGTTCTCGCTATAAAGTTTTTTCGGAGAAGTACGTTACCTGAATCAACAGCGGCTTGAATGTCACGGAACAGCGTGGCAGGCCAAAGTGAACAGCGGCACGTTGCCGCACCACGCAAGACCAGTCTGGAGAGACACCATGTCGTCCGTTATCAATACCAACGTCGCATCCCTGAATTCCCAACGCAACCTGTCGGCTTCGCAAAATTCGCTGAACACCTCGATCCAGCGCCTGTCGTCGGGCCTGCGCATCAACAGCGCGAAAGACGACGCCGCCGGCCTCGCCATCTCCGATCGCATGAACTCGCAGATCAAGGGCATGAACCAGGCGACCCGCAATGCCAACGACGGCGTGTCGATGGCGCAGACCGCCGAAGGCGCCCTGTCGAGCTCGGGCGACATCCTGCAGCGTATCCGCGAACTGGCCGTGCAGTCGTCGAACTCGTCGAACTCCGCCAGCGACCGCAAGGCCCTGCAAACCGAGGTGACCCAGCTCAGCTCGGAACTGAACCGCATCTCGAACACCACCGAATTCAACGGCCAGAAGCTGCTGGACGGCACCATGGGCACCGCGAACTTCCAGGTCGGCGCCAACGCCAACCAGCTGATCTCGATGACCGGCGCGAACTTCCAGACCAACACCTACGGCAACAACCAGATCAGCGCCGACAGCGTCGCCGTCAAGGAAACCAGCAACATCGCCGCCGGCGACATCACCATCAACGGCGTCAGCGGCACCGCCACCGTCAGCACCAAGGTCGGCGACGCCGACGCGACCCCGCCGGTCAAGGGCGACACCGCCAAGTCGATCGCCAACGCGATCAACAACAAGACCGCCGATACCGGCGTGACGGCCAGCGCCCGCACCGACATGAACGTCAAGCTGGGCGGCGGCGAGTCCTACCAGTTCACGCTGGCCTCGGACAACAGCGACCCGGTGACGGTCTCGTTCTCGGTCGGCGGCGGCGCCTCGAACGCCACCGACTACGCCTCGGCGATCAGCGCGATCAACGCGCAGACCGCGAAGACCGGCGTGACTGCCCAGTACGACCAGGACAACGGCGGCCTGAAGCTGACCAACGCCAGCGGCGAAGACATCAAGCTGGCGAACACGAAGACCGACGGCAACACCACCTTCGGCGTCAGCAACTACAAGGCCGACGGCAAGGTGCTGGTCGCCGACACCCCGGACCTGAGCCTGGCCGATGCCAACTCGACCGGCGTGGCCAACGGCCGCGTGACCTTCGACTCCGCCGACAGCTTCTCGATCGCGGACGGCGGCACCGGCCTGGCCGTCGCCACCGACGCCGGCGCCAAGTCGTCGGACCTGAAATCGGTCGCGTCGCTGGACATCACCAGCTTCGAAGGCTCGCAGAACGCGATCAAGATCGCCGACGCCGCCCTGGCCAAGGTCAACGGCCAGCGCGCCCAGTACGGCGCACTGCAGTCGCGCTTCGACTCGGCGATCTCGAACCTGCAATCGACGACCGAGAACCTGTCGGCATCGCGCAGCCGCATCGTCGACACCGACTTCGCTTCGGAAACCGCGAACATGACCCGCGGCCAGATCCTGCAGCAGGCCGGTACCTCGATGCTGGCGCAAGCCAACTCGCTGCCGAACGGCGTCCTGTCGCTGCTGCGCGGCTGATCGCAAGAACCAGCCTGACGCTAGCGCAGTAACCGGTTCCTCGGCTGGAGAAATCCAGTCGAGGAATTGTTTTTGCTAAAGGGAACTCAACATGCATATCCAACCCGTTGGTTCGCCCGTCACCACCAGGCCCGACGAGCGGTTTGCCGCGCCCGTCGAGCAAGCGGGCACCGTTGCCGCCGTGGCAAGCAAAAGTGCCGATGACACCGCCCCCGCTTCGCGCGAGGACGTGTCGTCGGCCGTCAAGAAGCTCAACGAATCGATGCAGGCCTCGTCCCAGAGCCTGGAATTCTCGATCGACGAGGACAGCAAGGACATCGTCGTCAAGGTGATCGACCAGAGCACCAAGGAAGTCGTGCGCCAGATGCCCTCCGAAGAAGCGTTGCACATTGCCAAGTCGCTCGACAAGATGCGCGGTCTCCTGATCCGGGAAACCGCCTGAGCCGGCGCATCCGCCGTGCCATCCGGACCGCCGCCGCCCTCCGGGCGCCGGCGGTTTTTTTATACCCAGCTCAACCGTTCGACGAATTGAACGGGATTTCCTGCTCTCAAGTACGAATTGCTTCTGTCGTTAATGACTTACAGTGTGACTTTCACGGGAGAAAGAAGTGGGACTCAGTTCATCAGGTATCGGTTCAGGGCTGAACGTCGAAGACCTCGTCGGCAGGCTGATGGCGGCCGAATCGGCGCCGCTGGACAACTATGACAAGAAGACCGCCGCCTACCAGAGCCAGCTGCAGGCCTACGGCAAGGTCAGCGCCGCCGTCGGCAGCTTCCAGGCCGCGCTCACTTCACTGAATTCCTCGTCGACCTTCAGCGCCCTCTCCACGTCGTCCAGCAACAAGGACATCCTGGGCGCCACCGCCAGCAGCGGCGCCGTGGCCGGCAACTACAAGGTCAACGTCACCCAGATGGCCCAGTCGCAGAGCCTGGTCAGCGGCGGCAAGGCCAGCACCAGCGCCCTGATCGGCGCCGGCGCCAAGACCACGCTCACCTTCCAGTTCGGCAGCGTCAGCGGCGGCACGTTCGGCGCGGCCGGCAGCGCGCTGAGCCTGGCCACCGCGGCCTCGGGCATCGCCAGCGGCTCGCTGACGCTCAACGGCACCACGATCGTCACCAACGGCACCACGCGCAGCGCGCGCGACCTGGCCGCGGCCATCAACGACAAGACCGCGACCACCGGTGTCACGGCCAAGACCGGCACCACGACCACGGCGGCGGACCTGTTCAAGGGTTTCGGCAACGTCGCCGTCACCAGCGGCAACTACACGCTGTCGGTCGGCGGCGTCGCGCTGGCCTCGGCCGACACCGGCGAGACCGTCAGCGCGGCTTCGATCGACACCTCGCTGGCCAGTGCCGCCACCAAGAACGCGCTGGCGGCGGCCAACATCACCGTCACCGGCTCGGCCGTCGACGGCACCCTGCAATTCCTGGCCGCCGACGGCTCGAACATCGCCGTCGACGAGGACGTCACCGGCGCCGCCACCGGCGGCATCAAGGTGGCGCCGGGCGGCGAGAACAAGGGGTCCAGCGTCATGGCCACCGCCGGCATCACGCTGAGCTCGGCCGACGGCAGCCAGATCGTGGTGGGTGGCAACAACCCGTCCGCCGCCGGCTTCGCCGCGGGCAGCGTCGGCAGCTACATCGGTTCCGGCTTTTCCCAGGACGGCTCGCAGAACATGGGCATCGTCACGCTGGACGCCAAGGACCAGTCGCTGCAGGGCATCCGCGACGCCATCAACAAGGCCAACATCGGCGTGACCGCGACCATCGTCTCGGACGGCGGCGACAATCCCTACCACCTGGTGGTCACCAACAACGCCACCGGCGCCAACTCGACCATGAAGATCAGCGTGGCCGGCGTCGACGGCCAGGACGGCGACCCCGCCATCGCCGCGCTGATGGGCTACGACCCGGGCGGCGCCCAGGGCCTGACCCAGACCAGCGGCGCCCAGGACACCAAGCTGACCGTGAACGGCATCGCCGTCACCAGCAAGAGCACGTCGGTGAACGATGCGATCCAGGGCGTGAACCTGAGCGTGACCGGCCTGGGCAACAGCACGCTGACCGTGTCGAAGGACACCAGCACCGTGTCCGATTCGATCAAGGCCTTCGTCAAGGCCTACAACGACCTGAACACGACCATCGCCGGCCTGACCGGCTACAACGCCGAGACCAAGACCGGCGGCGCGCTGCAGGGCGACGCCTCGGTGCGCTCGATCCAGTCGCAGCTGCGGCGCCAGCTGAGCACGACGGTGGAGGGCCTGGGCGGCAAGCTGACCAACCTCGGCCAGGTGGGCATCTCGTTCCAGAAGGACGGCAGCCTGGCCGTCGATGCGACCAAGCTGAACACGGCGATCGCCAACAACTTCAGCGACATCGGCGGCCTGTTCGCCGCGATGGGCGCGGCCAGCGACAGCGGCATCAGCTTCGACAAGTCGACCGCGTCGACCAAGGCCGGCGAATACGCGGTGCACATCGACAAGATGGCGACCAAGGGCACGCTGACCGGCGGCACGGCCCTGAGCGGCTCGACGAAGATCGACCCGAACACCACCTGGACCGTGACGCTGAACCAGACCGACCCGGTCACCAGCAGCAAGGTGCAGAACATCCAGATCCCGGCCGGCACCTACGACAACACCCAGCTGGCCGCCATGCTGCGCTCCGCGATCAACGGCAACAGCACGTTTTCCGGCGCCGGCGACGCGGTCGAGACCGCGGTCGACAAGGATGGCAAGCTGTCGATCTCGTCGAGCGTCTTCGGCGAAAAGTCGAACATTTCCATCGCCGGCGTCACCGGCACCACGGTCGAGTCGATCTTCGGCGCCGATGCCAAGACCGAAAAGGGCATCAACGTCGAGGGCACGATCGGCGGCGTGGCCGCCACCGGCAACGGCCAGACGCTGACGGCGGCGGCCGGCTCGGACGCGGTGGGTATCCAGATCACGGTCAAGAGCGGCGACATCGGCGACCGCGGCAGCGTCACCTTCTCGCAGGGCTACGCCTACCAGCTGACCAACCT
>DAMAFT010000357.1:0-5098 GCA_031995805.1 Massilia sp. | reverse complement strand
CCAAGATGCAGGTGCGCATGGTCACGCACGCGGCGCCGCACCAGGGCCTGGGCGTCGACCAGTACGCCTGGAGCACTTCGCCGCTGCGCCGCTACACCGACCTGGTCAACCAGTGGCAGATCCTGGCCTGCGCCAGCAACGGCGTGACGGCTCCGCTGGTGGCGCCGTTCAAGCACCGCGACGCCACGCTGTTCTCGATCGTCTCGGCCTTCGACGCCGCCTACGCCGCCTACAACGACTTCCAGCAGAACATGGAACGCTACTGGTGCCTGCGCTGGCTGGGCCAGGAAAACGCGCGCCAGGTCGACGCCGTGGTGCTGAAGGACGAAGTGCTGCGCCTGGTCGACATCCCGCTGGTGATCCGCCTGCCGGGCATGCCGCAGGCCGCGCGCGGCGCCCAGGTGCGCCTGGACATCGTGCGCTGGGACGAGGTCGACCTGACCCTGGAAGCGCGCCTGCTCGAGGTGGCCGCGCCGGCGCCGGAAGCGGCCGCCGAGCTGGGCCTGGAGGAAGAGGAAGAGGGCGCCGACACGGGCGAGGCCGCGGCGGCCGAGAGCGCCGAAGCGGAGGGCAGCGTCACGGTGGTCGATCCGGAGACGCAGGCCGACGTGGCGGCGGCGCCGGCGGATCCGCAGGAACCGCAAACGGCTGCCTGACGGGCCGTTTGCCGCGTACCTGTAGCGTATCGCCGGACGCCGGGTGGGCACCTGTGCCCACCGGACGCATGCGGATCGGCGGCCCAGGTGCCGCATTGCCAGCCAATTAACCGGTCTTGAAACGCCGACAATCCCCTGTTGCTTGCAAGACCGATACTTTCCGCCGATCCTCGCAAAGAGCGCGCGCCGCACGGTAGAATGGGGAGTGTCATGACCCCAACCGTCCCACCCAGCAGCGCGTGAACACCCTTCGCCACAACCGTCCCCTGATGATCGCCATCGCCTGCTCGGTGCTGGCCCATGCCTGCCTGCTGGCGCTGCGCTTCGCCGCGCCGGACGCATTCCGGCTGCAGCCGGCCGATCCGGGGCTGGAAGTCATCCTCGTGAATGCCAAGCACCAGCGCGCGCCCCTGAAGGCCGAAGCGCTGGCCCAGGCCAACCTCGACGGCGGCGGCAATGCCGAGGCCGGGCGCGCCCAGTCGCCGCTGCCCGACCTGCGCAAGGTCGAGGACGGCGACAGCATCAAGACCCTGCAGCGCCGCATCGCCGAGCTGGAGCAGCAGCAGAAGAACATCCTGACGCGCGCGCAGCCGTCGCGTTTCCATGCCGCGCCCGTGGCCGAGCGGGCCCGGCCGGACCCATCGCGCAGCGGCGCCGACGAGGTCGACAGCACCCACGCGATCGCGCGCATGACGGCCGAGATCACCCAGCGCATCTCGGACGAGAACAAGCGCCCGCGCAAGACCTTCATCAGCCCCAGCACGCGCGAGGCCGGCTACGCCATGTACTACAAGGCGATGCAGAAGCGCGTCGAGGAAACCGGCACCCTGAACTTCCCGCAGCAGGACGGCAAGAAGCTGTACGGCGAGCTGATCGTGTATATCCCGATCTTCCAGGACGGTTCCATCTACGAGAAAGAGGGCGGCCCGCGCATCGAGCGCAGTTCCGGCAACCCGGCACTGGACCGCGCCGCGCTGGCCATCGTGCGCCGCGCGGCGCCGTTCGGCAAGTTCCCGGCGAATATGCGCTCGTCGGACAAGGACGACCTGTGGATCGTGATCACGCGCTTCCGCTTCACGCGCGAGGAAAAGCTGCAGGCCGAACTGCGCGGCGACGGCGCGTCGTGACAATCCATTTCCCAAAACCGGGGTCAGACCCCGGTTTGATGTATTCGAGATGCCATGACAGATAACTATTGCGTGATCGGGAATCCGATCGCCCACAGCAAATCTCCCGAGATCCACGCCGCCTTCGCGCGCGACACCGGCCAGGACATCGCCTACGAACGCCGGCTGGCGCCGCTCGACGGCTTCGCCGACATGGTGCGCGCGCTGGTCGCGCAGGGCTACCGCGGCGCCAACGTCACCGTGCCGTTCAAGCTGGAGGCGGCCGCCATCGCCACCCGGCTGGAAGAGCGGGCGCGCCTGGCTGGGGCGGTGAACACGCTGCGCTTCGACGGCGGCGAGATCGTCGGCGACAACACCGACGGCGCGGGCCTGGTGGCCGACATCGTGCGCAACGCCGGCGTGGCGCTGGCGGGCAAGCGCGTGCTGCTGCTGGGCGCGGGCGGGGCGGCGCGCGGCGTCGTGCTGCCGTTCCTGCAGCAGGGGCCGGCCGCCATCGTCATCGCCAACCGCACGCGCGCCACCGCCGACGCGCTGGCCGCGCAGTTTTCCGGCCACGCCGCGCCGGGGCAGGTGCGGGCCTGCGGGTTCGAGGACCTCGACGGCATGGGCGCGCCGTTCGACGTGGTCGTCAACGCCACGTCGGCGAGCCTGGCCGCCGCCATGCCGCCAGTGCCGGCCGCCGCCTTTTGCCAAGGGACGCTGGCATTGGATATGATGTACGGGAAACTGCCGAGCCCGTTCATGGCATTCGCCGCCCGCCATGGCGCGGCGACCCGCGACGGCCTGGGCATGCTGGTCGAGCAGGCCGCCGAAGCCTTTTATACCTGGCGCGGCGTGCGGCCGGCGACGTCGGCGCTCCTGGACAGGATGCGCTCCACCCTCTAGGACCACACGAAGGACACCATGCTCGATGCGCTCAAGGCCGGAACGGCCGCACGGCCGAAGACGGCGAAGAAGGCCCAGGCCGGGTGGCGGCGCTGGCTGAAATGGATCGTCCTCGGCCCGCTGCTGGCCGTGCTGCTGGTGCAGCTGTACTTCTTCCTGATGGTCTGCTGGTGGACACGGTTCGATCCGTCGTCGACCAGCATGATGCGCCAGCAACTGTCGACGCTGCGCGAGACCAATCCGAATGCGAAGCTGGAACAGGCGTGGGTGCCGTACGAGCGCATCTCGAACCACCTGAAGCGCGCCGTGATCGCGTCCGAGGACGCCAACTTCGTCGAGCACGACGGCGTCGACTGGGATGCGCTGGAAAAGGCCTACGAGCGCAACAACAAGCGCCACAAGGTGGTCGGCGGCGGCTCCACGATCACCCAGCAGCTGGCCAAGAACCTGTTCCTGTCCGGCTCGCGCAACTACCTGCGCAAGGGCCAGGAACTGGTGATCGCCTACATGCTGGAAGCGGTGATGAGCAAGCGGCGCATCCTCGAAATCTACCTGAACGTGGTCGAATTCGGCCGCGGCGTGTTCGGCGCCGAAGCCGCCGCGCGCCACTACTACCGCATCTCGGCCGCCAACCTGGGCGCCGCCCAGGCCGCGCGCCTGGCCGTGATGCTGCCGAACCCGCGCTACTACGACCGCCACCGCGACACCAACTACCTGGCGCGCCGCACCGCCATCATCCAGCGCCGCATGAACGCCGCCGACCTGCCCTAGATCAAACCGGGGTCAGAGCCGGGGTCGGAGTCGAATTTTTGGCAATTTTCTAAAAGTACAAAGTAAGGTCGGGGTTTTAGTGCCTGGATATTTCCAAAAAACGGGCTCTGACCCTGGCTCTGACCCCGGTTTGAGGGAGCACAAATGGATAAGTTGGTTTCGGAGTTGATGAGGTTGTACCTGCTGCCCGGCAGCGCGGCGCCGCATGGGGAGGCGTGCGCGGCCGTCGACCTGGCGGGGGGCGATGGGATGGTGCGCGCCATCGCGCTGCCGTTCCGCCATGTTGCCGGCACCGACATGGGGCACTGGGAGCGCCTGTGCGCGCTCGCCAATGCGCTGCAGGACGAGCTCGGTTTGCCGGCGCCGGCCGTCAGCGTGTCCAGCACCGGCGGCTATGTCCTGTGGCTGTCGCTGGCGCAGCCGGTCGCGGCGGCCGAGGCGCGCCGCTTCCTGGCGCTGCTGGCGCGGGCCCATCCCGACCTGGCCGTGCCCGTCGATGCGGTCGGCGCACCGGTCGAGCTGCCGTCCTGCCTGAATCCGGCGACCGGCAAGTGGGCGGCGTTCATCCATCCGGGCATGGGCGCGTCGTTCGCCGACGAATCGGGCCTGGATATGCCGCCGCCGCCGGCGGGGCAGCTGGGATTCCTGGAAGGGCTGCAGTCGATCGGCGTGGCCCAGTTCCAGGCAGCGCTCGACAGGCTGGCGCCGAAGGCGGCGCCGGCTCCCATGCCGGCGGCCGCCCCCGCATCCGATGCGATTCCGGACGGTTTGCTGCTGAAGGACGCGACGCTCGAGGACATCGTCCGCTTCCTGCACGCGAAACGCATCGAGCCCACGTTCCGCCACCTGTTGCCCCGCGACTGACCACGATTGACCACGACTGAGCGCAGGAATAATGGGCACTGACCCCGAGTTTTCGATTTCGCTGCGGCATGGGAATTTGGCGGGAGAGTTCATGACGATTAGCTTTGTGTAAGGTTGGAAGAACGGTACACTTGCGCTGTTTCCGAATCCGGCCCCAGAAAGAGCGCATGATCAACGTATTTGTCCTACAAAATGGCCGACTGAACCAGGTGCCGATCGCCTCGCGCGCCGACCTGGAGAACGTTGAGGCGGTCTGGGTCGACCTGAACGATCCGACCGACGAGGAACGCGCCTGGGTCAAGGCCAAGTACGACGTGGTGCTGCCCGACGAGGACGAGGTGTCGGACATCGAGGCCTCCGCGCGCTACTACGAGGGCGAGAACGGCGACCTGCACCTGCGCACCGACTTCCTGCTCGAGGAAGAAGACGGGCCGTCGCGCATCGTCACGGTCGCCTTCATCCTGTCCAAGAAGGTGCTGTTCTCGGTCCACGTCGACGACCTGCCGGTGTTCCGCCTGGTGCGCCTGCGCGCGCGCTCGCGTCCCGGCTCGATCGAGGACTACATGGACGTGCTGCTCGACCTGTACGCCACCGACGCGGAGTACTCGGCCGATGCGCTGGAAGGCATCTACGAGAGCCTGGAAGCGGTCAGCCAGCGCGTGCTGCAGAAGGAATTCACCGACCAGGACGCGGCCGCCGCGCTGAACGCGATCGCCCACGAGGAAGACTTGAACGGCCGTATCCGCCGCAACATGATGGATACCCGGCGCGCGGTCAGCTTCCTGATGCGCGGCC
>DAMAFT010000356.1:0-5105 GCA_031995805.1 Massilia sp. | reverse complement strand
TGGGCTGGATGCGCAAGGTGGCGGGCCCCGGCGGCGGCCTCACGCCGGGGCAGCCGTCCGGCAAGCAGCTGGAAACCTCGATCTTCGCCGGCGTCAAGGAGGGAGAACTGCAGCGCTTCGACCTGCCCAGGCCGCACGGGCGGCGCGCCTTCGAGGTGATCGGCATCCCGCTGCGCCAGCCCGGCTTCTACGCCGTCGAACTGCGCAGCGCGCGCCTGGGCGCGGCCATCAACACGAAGGGCCGCGTGGCCTACGTGCGCAGCGCCGCCCTGGTGACCAACATGACGGCCCACTTCAAGCATGGCGCGCAGTCGTCGCTGGTCTGGGTGACCTCGCTCGACAAGGGCGCGCCGGTGGCCGGCGCGCGCGTCGAGGTGCGCGACTGCGCCGCGCGGCTGCTGTGGAGCGGGGCCAGCGACGCGCAAGGCGTCGCCCACATCCGCAAGGCGCTGGCGCCGGCGCGCTGCAAGAGCGGCGACAGTTATTTCATCTCGGCCAGCCGCGGCGACGATTTCACTTTCACGCTGTCCGACTGGCAGCAGGGCATCGAAGCCTGGCGCTTCCACCTGCCGACCGGTTCGCGCGACGAGGACAGCCGCCTGGTCGCCACCGTGTTCGACCGCACCCTGCTGCGCGCCGGCGAGACGGTGCACATGAAGCACTTCCTGCGCCGCCGCACGCAGCAGGGTTTCGCCCTGGTGCGCGCCGGCGACGCCGCGCCGAAGTCGGTGCAGGACTGGCGCGCCCAGGAACTCGGCCCGGACAAGTCGGCCGTGCCGGCGCGCGGCTTCCTGGTCCACCAGGGCAGCGGCGAGAAGACCGAGTTCGCGCTGAAGTGGGACGCCAATGGCAGCGCCCAGGGCGAATGGGCGATCCCGGCGGACGCCAAGCTGGGCGCCTACGACGTGCTGGTCGGCGGGCAGGTGGCCGGCCAGTTCCGCGTCGAGCAGTTCCGCGTGCCGACCATGAAGGCCGTGCTGGCCGGGCCGAAGCAGCCGGCGGTGGCGCCGGCGTCGGTGGCGCTGGACGCGCAAGTCAGCTACCTGGCCGGCGGCCCGGCCGGCCAGGCGCCCGTCAAGCTGCGCAGCGTGGTGCAGGATACGGGCGTGCAGTTCCCCGGCTACGACGAGTTCTCGCTGGGCAGCGGCGACGTTCGCGAGGGCGTGGTGCGACGCGAGGAGAATGGCGAGGAAGAGGAGGGAGAAGGGGAAGACGGCGGCGCCGGCGGCCAGGACGTGGCGCGCACCCAGTCGCTGCAGCTGGACCGCGCCGGCGGGGCGCGCATCGTCGTCGACGGCCTGGCGCCGGTCGAGCGTCCGAAAAGCCTGCTGGCCGAGCTGTCCTACCAGGACGCCAACGGCGAGACGCTGACCGCCTCGACGCGCGTGCCGCTGTGGCCGGCGCAGTACGTGGTCGGCATCAAGCCGGACGGCTGGCTGCTGCGGCGCGACGCCATGAAGTTCCAGGTCGTGGTGCTGGACGTGGGCGGCAAGCCGGTGGCGGGCGTGCCGGTGGCGGTCGACTTCCTCAAGCGCCATACGTATTCGCATCGCCGGCGCCTGGTCGGCGGCTTCTACGCGTATGAAAACAGCAGCGAGATCAAGCGCCTGGGCGAGGCCTGCGGCGGGGTCACCGATGCGCGCGGCCTGCTGCTGTGCGAGGTGCGCGCGCCGGAGGACGGCGACCTGATCCTGCGCGCCCGCGCCGCCGACCCGCAACGGCGCGTGGCCGCGGCCAACCGCGAGATCTGGGTGGCGGGCGAGGACGAGCAGTGGTTCGCCGGCGCCGACCACGACCGCATCGACCTGCTGCCCGAGAACAAGCGCTACGAGCCGGGCCAGCAGGCGCGCTTCCAGGTGCGCAGCCCGTTCCGGCGTGCGACCGTGCTGGTGACGGTGGAGCGCGAAGGCATCCTCGACACCTATGTGCGCAAGCTGTCCGGGACCGACCAGCAGATTGCGATCCCGGTGAAGGACAGTTACGCGCCGAACGTGTTCGTGTCGGCCCTGGTGGTGCGCGGGCGCGTGGCCGGCGTGCAGCCGACCGCGCTGGTCGACCTCGGCAAGCCCGCCTACAAGCTCGGGATCGCGCCGATCCGGGTCGGCTGGGGCGCGCACGAACTGAAGGTCGAGGTGGCGGCCGACAAGCCGGCGTACAAGGTGCGCGAGCGCGCCCGCGTCGCGCTGCGCGTGCGGGCGCCCGGCGGCGGGCGGCCGGCGCCCGGCACCGAGGTGGCGCTGGCCGCCGTCGACGCCGGCCTGCTGGAACTGATGCCGAACGAGAGCTGGAACCTGCTCGACACGATGATGCGCGAACGCAGCCTGCAGGTGGAGACGGCGACGGCGCAGATGCAGGTGGTCGGCAAGCGCCACTACGGCCGCAAGGCCTTCCCGCATGGCGGCGGCGGCGGGCGCGCGGCCGGGCGCGAACTGTTCGACACGCTGCTGCTGTGGAAGGGCAAGGTCGCGCTGGATGCGAACGGCGACGCGCAGGTCGAGGTGCCGCTGAACGATTCGCTGACGTCGTTCCGCATCGTCGCGGTGGCGAGCGGCGGGGCCGGCATGTTCGGCACCGGCGCCACCGAGATCCGCAGCACGCAGGACCTGATGCTGGTGTCCGGCCTGCCGCCGCTGGTGCGCGAGGGCGACCGCCTGCGCGCCGGCTTCACCGTGCGCAACGCTTCCGACCGTCCGCTGGCGGTGCGCCTGCAGGCCAGTACGGGCACCGGCGACAATGCGCTGCGCGCGCTGGCGCCGCAGGACGTCGCGCTGGCCCCGGCCGAGGCGCGCGAGGTCGGCTGGGACGTCCAGGTGCCGGCCGGCGCCGCCGCGCTGCGCTGGGACGTGCGCGCCGACGTCGCGGGCGACGCCGCGGCCTCGGACCGCATCCGCGTCACGCAGCAGGTCGGCGCCGCCGTGCCGGTGCGCACGCTGCAGGCGACGCTGGTGCAGATCGACGGCGACAAGGTATTGCCGGTCGAGCGCCCGGCCGATGCGCTGCCGGGCAGCGGCGGCGTGCGCACCACGCTGCAGGCGCGCCTGGGCGCCGAGCTGCCGGGCGTGCGCGACTACATGGCCGCCTATCCCTATACCTGCTTCGAGCAGCGCACCTCGCGCGCGGTGGCGCTGGGCGACGGCGCCATGTGGGACGCCGTCGTCGCCACCCTGCCTGCGCACCTGGACGGCGACGGCCTGGTCAAGTACTTCGCGCCGATGGACCAGGGCAGCGACGTGCTGACGGCCTACGTGCTGTCGCTGACCGCCGATGCCGGCTACGCCATCCCTGACGGTGCGAAGGAACGCATGCAGGCCGGCCTGGCCGCCTTCGTCGAGGGCCGCATCGTGCGCGGCAACGCGCGCGCCAGCGGCGAGCTGGCGGTACGCAAGCTGGCCGCCCTGGAAGCGCTGTCGCGCGACGGCCTGGTACGCCCGGGCATGCTCGATACGCTGGCCGTCCAGCCGAACCTGTGGCCGACGTCGGCGCTGATCGACTGGTACCTGGTGCTGCGCCGCACGCCCGGCCTGGCGCAGCGCGACGCCCACCTCGCCCAGGCCGGGCAGGTGCTGCGCGCGCGCCTGAACCTGCAGGGCACGACGCTCGGCTTCTCGACCGAGCGCGCCGACGCCTGGTGGTGGCTGATGACGTCCGGCGACACCAACGCCAACCGCCTGTTGCTGGCCGTGCTGGACGTCCCGGCCTGGCGCCAGGACGCCGGCCGGCTGGCGCGCGGCACGCTGGGCCGCCAGCGCCGCGGCCACTGGGACACGACCACGGCGAATGCCTGGGGCACGGTGGCGCTGAAGCGCTTTTCCGAGACGTTCGAGCGCGAGCCGGTCACCGGCACCACCAGCGTGACGCTGGCCGGCGCCGGCGCGGCCGGTGCGACACCGCTGGCGTGGACCGGCACGATCCCGGCCGACAAGCCGGCGTCCGTGCTGCAGGCCTGGCCGGACGGGCGGGCCAGCCTGGCGCTGCGCCAGCTGGGCGGCGGCAAGCCGTGGGCGACGGTCCAGAGCCTGGCGGCCGTGCCCTTGACGGCGCCGCTGTCCTCGGGCTACCGCATCGTGCGCACCGTCACGCCGGTCGAGCAGAAGGACAAGGGAAGCTGGGCCCGCGGCGACGTCTACCGCGTGCGCCTGGACATCGACGCCCAGGCCGACATGAGCTGGGTCGTCGTCGACGACCCGATCCCCGCCGGCGCCAGCGTGCTCGGCTCCGGCCTGGGCCGCGACTCGCAGATCGCCACGGCCGGCGAACGGCGCACGGGCTGGGTCTGGCCGGCCTACGAGGAACGCACGCACGCGGGCTTCCGCTCCTACTTCGAATGGGTGCCCAAGGGCCGCTTCAGCGTCGAGTACACGGTGCGCCTGAACAATGCCGGCGCCTTCTCGCTGCCGCCGACGCGGGTCGAGGCCATGTACAGCCCCGAGATGTTCGGCGAAGTGCCGAACGCCGGCGTCGCGGTGCGCCAGTGAGGCGGTTGCTGATTGCGGCCGCGGCCGCGTTGCTGTGTGCGGGGGCCGCGGCCGCCGTGCCGACGCCGCAGGACGTCAAGGCGGCCTGGCGCGTCTCCGACGCCCGCCTGCTCGACCGCCACGGCGCGCTGCTGGAGTCGGTGCGGGTCGACATGGCGGTGCGGCGCCAGGACTGGGTGGCGCTGGACGACATCTCGCCGGCGCTGGGCCGCGCCGTGCTGCAGGCCGAGGACCAGCGCTTCATGGAGCACGGCGGCATCGACCTGCGCGCGGCCGGCAAGGCCGCCTGGGACAACCTGTTCGAGCGCGCCGGCCGCGAGCGCGTGCGCGGCGCCTCCACCATCACCATGCAGCTGGCCGGCATGCTCGACCCGACGCTGGCGCCGCGCGCGGCCGGACGCAGCTGGGGCGCCAAGTGGGACCAGGCGCTGGCCGCGCGCGAGCTGGAAGCCGGCTGGAGCAAGCGCCAGATCCTCGAGGCCTACCTGAACCTGGCCAGCTTCCGCGGCGAGCTGCAGGGCGTCGGCGCGGCCGCGCGCGGCCTGTTCGGCAAGGCGCCGATCGGGCTGGACGCGGGCGAATCGGCCATCCTGGCCAGCCTGCTGCGCGCGCCCAACGCGGCGGGGGCGC